>JAGHSL010000441.1 GCA_018065885.1 Candidatus Limimorpha equi | reverse complement strand
ATATTGAATTATACTATATTATTTCTATTGTCAATAAAACATTTCGCAATAGCAAAGGTAAGGGAATTATTATGATTTGCAAACTGGAAACGCCATTTTTTGATGAAACACGCAAATCACAAATTATCAATCACTTCCTTCATCTCGTCGAGTTTCTCCAATGCCGACTCAAAGAGTCTCCATTGCGCACGGGTGCGCACCATATTATGGCAAGGATACTTTATTTTATAATAGGTGTCGCCATTGATGTAATCGGCAAGGAAACGCACGGCCTGCATGTATGGAAACAGCAGCGCGGCATACGGAAGATTTTCTTTTTCAACTGACAAAAGGAAAGACTTAGTTCCTTTGACATAGCCTTTAGCAAATGCCTTGAAAATCTCCATGTTGAACGTGACATTCTCCAGATTGTCATCATCCTCAGCACCCGTATTGGCTGCCGAACGCAAGAAATCGCCGAAATCGGAGAAGATAAAACTCGGCATGACCGTATCCAAATCGATGACACACAGAATGTTGCCTTCCGAATCAAAAAGCATATTGTTGACTTTGGTATCGCAGTGGCAAATGCGCTTGGGCAGTTTCCCTTCGCGATACAGTCTTTCGCCCAAAGTCATTTGTTCCGCAAATTGCCGGATTTGAGCGACATATTTCTGCACTTCCTCATCTTTCATTCTTCCAGCCTTGTCATTTGCGACGGCTTCATCAAGTTGCTTCAGGCGGAATTCGATGTTGTGGAAATCGGGAATGATTTCTCCAATCGGTTCCTTCAAATCAGCCAAAAGCGACTCGAAATCACCGAAAGTCAAGCCTGCATAATAGGCATATTCAGGCGTGACCGTTTCGTAAGTGAAGGAATCGGAAACGAAATCCATCATGCGCCAATATTTCTCATTTTCAACGATGTAGGTCTTTCCCGTATCGGCTTTCAGGAAATGCAGCACGCGACGGCTGATGTCTTCAACACCTTGATTTTCATATTTTTGCCGAATGTGGCGCGTTACGGTTTCAATGTTGTTCTGCAACATCTCCACATCAGTGAAAACGGCATTGTTGATGCGTTGCAAGACATATTTCGGCTTGTTCTCACCTTTCAGAAAGACTTTGAAAGTGTCGTTAATCAAGCCATTGCCCAAAGGCGAAATCTCGCCAATCTGTTCTTCAGGAATGAAATGGGCGGCAATTCTTATAAGTTCGTTCATAACAGATTATTTTGCTGCGAAAATAAACAAAAAAGACATATCGGTCATTTTGCTAACTGAAAAAATGTTTTCGTTTGTTTCTGCTCATCAAACACAAAAAAGAGCGACTAAAAGTAGTCGCTCTCAAGTCACTACGCTATCAAAAGCATCAATTATTCAGTGTATTGTTCGATGATACCCTTGTCGACAAGGATACGACCGCAATATTCGCAAACGATGATTTTCTTGTGTGTGCAGATATCCAACTGATGTTGCGGAGGAATCTTGTTGAAGCAACCGCCACAAGCATCACGGGCAATGCCGACGACGGCCAGACCATTGCGGGCATTCTTGCGGATGCGCTTGTAGGCGACAAGAAGACGGTCTTCAACCAGTTTTTCACATTCAGCCGAACGCTGAAGCAGCAGTTCCTCATCCTTTTCGGTGCCTTCAGTAACCGATTTCAGTTCGGCTTTCTTCTCAGCGAGGATGGTCTTGCGTTCAGCGAGACGTGTCTTGGCCAGTTCAATTTTAGCAGCAACATCTTCATCTCTGGCCTGAGCCTCGCGGATGCGCTTTTCCGAAAGCTGAATGTCTAACTTCTGGAATTCGATTTCCTTGGTCAAGGAATCATATTCGCGGTTGTTTCTGACGTTATTCTGCTGCTCCTCGTACTTTTTGACGAGCGCTTCGATTTCCTTAATCTTAATCTTATGGTCAGCGACATCCTTTTGGTTTTTCTTGCTTTCCTCCTTAAAGTTAGCGATACGGGTTTCAAGACCTGCGATTTCGTCTTCCAAATCCTGGATTTCGAGTGGAAGGTTGCCTCTGTAAGCCCTGATTTCATCAATTTTCTTATCGACTTGCTGCAAGGTATACAATGCGACAAGTTTCTGTTCAACACTAACCTCAACAGACTCATCAGCCTGATTTTGAGTTACTTTCTTTTCTTCTTTATCTGCCATTTTACTTAGACTTTACAAAATAATGAACTGAATTCGCATTTGTTTCAGCGATTTCGGCTGCAAAGGTAGAAAAATTTTTCCGAATTAAATCCCTAATTAATTCCTTTGTAAACTGTTCGGTCTCAAAATGTCCGCCATCGACCATCAAAATATCGCCATCAGGCTCGAAAAAATCGTGATATTTCATGTCGGCTGACAAGAAAGCATCGGCTTTGTCAGATTTGGCATCGTCCAAAAGGAAAGAACCCGCACCGCCGCAAAGCGCCACACGCTTTATCATTCTGCCCGTCAAAGCAGAATGACGCAGGCAAGGCGTTCCGATTGTCTCACTGACAAGATTCAGGAAATCGGTCTCCGGCATTTCGGTCTCAAATTCGCCAATCATGCCCGAACCCACCAACGGAAATTCATTCTGCAACTGATAGACATCGTAGGCAACCTCTTCGTAGGGATGCACCTTCAACATGGCCGAAACCACGCGATTCAGCAAATGGTCAGGAACAATGGTTTCGACACGGATTTCATTTTCAAAATGCAACTTTCCCTGTTCGCCGACAAAAGGATGCGTCTCCTCCCCTGCCCTGAAACTGCCTTGTCCGGCAGCATTGAAACTGCACGAATCATAATTGCCAATGCAACCCGCACCAGCCTCAAACATGGCCGAGCGCACCTTTTCGGCATAATCGGTAGGACAAAAAACGACCAGTTTCATCAAACGGCCATTCATCGGTTGCAGGATATGCAGGTTTTTCAGGCCAAGCATTTCACCCAGGCGGCGGTTTACACCTAAATAGCTGTTATCCAAATTGGTATGCATGGATATGATGGCAATGTCGTTTTTTATCGCTTTCATCACGGCACGCTCAATGGGACTTTTAGGCGTCAAGTGTTTTAAGCCTCTGAAAATCAAAGGATGATGACTCAGAATGAGATTACACGATTTGGCAACAGCCTCATCGACCAAAGCTTCGGTGACATCCAAGGCAACCAATGCCTTCGACACCTCGGCATTTTCATCGCCGACCTGAAGGCCTGCGTTGTCATAACTTTCCTGCCAACTTAAAGGCGCAACCCGCGTAAGACAGGATAATATTTCTTTTACGGTCATATATTTTATGATTTGATGAGCGAAAATACGAAAATTTAGCGAACTGATGCTCTATTTTTATTTTTGCATATAAATAATTAATTATCAATTATTTGGCAACAAGCAATTCATCTTATTATGATTTTTTGACCAAAAGCCTAACACAAAAAAATGCCCATTTACATCAATTCGGCAGTTGCAACTGCCGAATTGATGTAAACGCAAACCGAAAAAAAATCTATCTTTGCCATTCAAAATGCGGAAAATACTGCTTCCCATATCATTAATTTACCATATTGTGCTGAAAATCAGGCACAAATTATTCGATTGGGGCATTTTAAAAGCACGGCAATTCGACTTTCCAATCATTTGCATCGGCAATCTTTGCCTCGGCGGAACCGGTAAAACGCCAATGACCGAATACCTTATTAATATATTGAAAGGCCAATTCCGCGTTGCCACACTCAGCCGTGGCTATGGAAGAAAGACAAAAGGATTCGTTTTGGCCGATGAATCAGCGAATTACGAAGCCATTGGCGATGAACCATATCAGTATTTCCGCAAATTCAACGACATACAGGTTGCCGTTGATGAAAACCGCGCAGAAGGCGTGCAAAAACTTATCAATCAAGCAAATACGCCTGAAGTCATCCTTTTGGACGATGCCTTTCAACACCGACAGATTCAAGCCGGACTGAACATTTTGCTCACTGACTACAATTGCCTTTATTCGGAAGATTTTCTCCTTCCCGCAGGCACCTTGCGCGACATCAGAAGTGCCGCCGGACGCGCTGATATTATTGTCGTTACAAAAGCGCCAGAAAAATTATCAGACAATGAATTTGAAAGACTCAAATCGAGACTCAAAACTTCTGACAATCAAAATGTTTTCTCTTTCTATTTGACTTACGGTGCGCTTGTTCCTCTGAATGAAAAGGCAAAATCCATCGACTTAAATGATGTGAGCTGCGCCATTGCCCTTTGCGGCATCGCAAAGCCAACGCCTTTCGTTGAAGAAATAAAAAGACGCTTTTTCCAAGTCAAGGAACTCATTTTCAGCGATCATCACGATTTCAGCGCAAGCGACATGGAGAAAATCGTCAAGACTTTTGAAACATTCGGCAAGCAAAATGCCATTATCGTCACAACCGAAAAAGATGCCTCGCGTTTGATGAAAAATTCATATCTTTGTCAATTCAATAATCTTCCGATATTTACGTTACCTATTAAAGTGCGTTTTCATCAGGAAGAGGCATTTAACTCAGAAATAGATACTTATGTTAGAAGAAATACTCAAAACCGTTGATTTTATCAATGAAAAGACACGAGGATTCAAGCCTGAAATCGGCATTGTTTTAGGTTCGGGATTAGGCGGTTTGGCCGATGGCATCGATGTCCAACATGAAATCGCCTACGAAGACATCCCTGGATTTCCGGTTTCGACCGTCAAAGGACACAACAGCAAGCTGCTTTTCGGAAGCATTTGCGGCCACAAAGTGGTTGCCATGCAAGGCCGTTTCCATTATTATGAAGGCTACACGACCGCACAAGTCACTTTCCCGATTCGCGTTCTCAAATATCTGGGAATCAGATTTATAATCCTATCCAATGCTTCCGGCGGCGTCAATCCAGACTTCCATGTCAGCGACATCATGTTCATCACCGACCACATCAATCTGCTGCCCAATCCGCTGATTGGCTTGAACGACGAACGCATCGGGCCACGTTTCCCAGACATGGGTGAAGCCTACAACAAAAAGCTATTGCAACTGGCTGATAATGTTGCCGAAAAACTGAATATCAAGGTTCAACATGGCGTTTATCTTGCCGACACAGGCCCTTCTTACGAGACACCATCTGAATATCAATATTATAGAGTCATTGGTGCCGATTGCGTCGGTATGTCGACTACACCCGAAGCCATCGTGGCAAGACAATGCAACCTGCCCGTTTTCGGCGTTTCGGTCATCTCCGACCTTGGCGGAAAAGACCTGCATTGCGTCGTGACACATGAAGAAGTCATCAACGCCGTGGCAAAAGCCGAGCCAAAACTCGTAGCCATCATCAGTGAACTCATCCGCCGTTCCGACGAAATACAATTCTGATGGCTATCTATTTCATTACCGATTCGCATTTAGGCATTCCCTCCATCGAAGAAAGTCAGAAGAGGGAGAAAAAACTTTTGCGTTTTCTTGATAGCATCAAGCCCGATTGTGAAGAACTTTTCCTCATGGGCGACCTATTTGACTTTTGGTTTGAATACAAAACTGTGATTCCCAAAGGTTTTGCAAGAATCCAAGGCAAATTGGCTTCATTTGTTGATGCTGACATTCCTGTTCATCTTTTCATCGGCAACCACGATTTGTGGTCGTTTGGCTACCTGAAAGACGAAATCGGAATCCAACTGCACCGCGAGCCAGAAATCATCTTGCGCAAAGGCAAAAAGCTTTTCCTTGTTCATGGCGATGGCAGAGGTCCTGGCGACAAAGGCTACAAATTCCTGAAAAAAGTCTTTGAAAGAAAATCCAACCAAGTATTTTTCAGATTGTTACACCCTGACATTGGCATCGGTCTGGCCTTGAAATGGTCACACAATCACCGATTGAAAAAAATGAAAAACGAAGTGGAACGTGGCTATTATGACAATGTAGAGAAAACACGGCTTTACCAATACGCGCAGGAACAAGCTCAGCTTGACCCAAGCATAGATTTCTTCATTTTCGGTCATCAGCACAAACCCATGCAATACAAAACCGGCGAGCACGCCCAGACTACCATTGTCGGCAACTGGATTCGGGATTTCAGCTATGCCGTTTTTGACGGAGAAAAAGTGGAATTGAAGTACTTTGAATAGAATTATCAATCTTAAATACAACACACAATGGAAAAAACAAAGCAATACATTGAAGCCAACAAAGACCGCTTTTTGGATGAACTTTTTGGCTTGATTAGAATTCCTTCAATCAGTTCGGAATCATCGCATAAGCCAGACATGATTCGTTGTGCCGAATACTGGCGCGATGCCATTCTGAAAGCCGGTGCCGACAAGGCCGAAGTGATGCCAACCGACGGAAACCCAATCGTTTACGGAGAAAAAATCATTGACCCGAAACTGAAAACCGTTTTGGTTTACGGCCACTACGATGTCATGCCCGTCGACCCAATCGAACTTTGGAACACCAATCCTTTTGAACCTGTCATCAAGGACGGCAAGATTTGGGCACGCGGCGCCGACGACGACAAAGGCCAATCGTTCATGCACGCCAAGGCTTTCGAGACCATGGTCAAAACCAACACTTTGCCTTGCAATGTGAAATTCATGCTCGAAGGCGAAGAGGAAATTGGTTCGGGCAGCCTTGCCAAATGGATTGTCACCAACAAGAAACTCGTCAAAGCCGACATCATTTTGGTTTCCGACACCAGCATGATTGCAACCGATGTCCCAAGCATCACCACGGGTTTGAGAGGCCTCGCCTACTGGGAAATCGAAGTCACTGGTCCAAATGCCGACCTCCATTCGGGTCTGTTCGGCGGTTCCGTTGCCAATCCGCTCAACGCCTTGTGCCAAATGATTGCCAAATGTACGGACGAGAACAACCACATCACCATTCCGCATTTCTACGACGATGTCGTCAACTGCTCACGCCGTGAACGTCAGTTGCTCAACATGGCGCCTTACGATGAAAAGGCTTACAAGAACAGCCTCGGCGTGAAGGCTTTACGCGGCGAAAAAGGCTACACCAAGATTGAGCGCGTAGGTGTGCGCCCGACCTTCGACCTCTGCGGCATGTGGGGCGGTTATACCGGCGAAGGCAGCAAGACCGTTTTGCCATCAAAGGCTTACGCAAAACTTTCATGCCGTTTGGTACCTAACCAAGACCACGAGAAGATTGCCAAACTGGTGAAGAATTACCTTGAAAAGAATGCACCGAAATATGTCACCGTTAAGGTTACGCCTTTGCACGGCGGACAAGCCTACGGCTGCCCAATCGACCTGCCGGCCTATAAAGCTGCCGAACAAGCCTACATGGACACCTACGGCAAGCAGCCTATCCCGATGCGCTCAGGCGGCAGCATTCCGATTATCTCCGCTTTTGAACAGGTTCTGGGCATCAAGTCCATCCTGATGGGCTTCGGCCTTGGCGAAGATGCCATCCACTCGCCAAACGAAAACTACCGCCTCGACCATTTCTACAAAGGCATCGAGACCATCATCGCTTTCTATCAGCATTTCGCCGAAACCGATTGCTAAACGGAAACGACAGTCAAGAATTGGGTTGTCAAGCATTTGGCAACCCGATTTTTTTGCATCTAAGATTGACTAATATGCTCAAAAAAATCCTCATATTACTTTGTTTCACAATCATTTGCAGAAACATTTCAGCATTCGAAACGCTTCAAAAAGAAATCACGGCACAATTGGAAACTCTTTATGTTTTTCAAGACGGTCTGGTAAGGCCTTTGGGAGTCACCGTCGACGAGGCAAATTTGGATTGCCTCAATGGTAAAAGGCTTTTCCCTTATTCGGTCGACGGGCAAGTGATTTGGTTCAGCGAAAACGACTTTTTGCCTGCACAAATGTCAAGCGACGAACAACTGTTTATCAGAAAGATAAGCACTTACCTTGACGAATTAGCAGAACAAGGCAACATCGAGGAACTATATGCCGCAATCAAAAGCATCAAGGCTTATCAATTGAAAAACGGTGGCGACACCTTGCCTTCGGCATTTGCTGAAAAAACTGATTGCTTTTACAATAATAGAACCATCAACAATCTTGTTTTCAGCATTTTACTAATAATTTTCATTTCGACTACCATTCTGCTTTTCCGTCACATTATCAAGCATCGGAAAATTTCCACAAGGTTTAATTTGCTTATCGCGGTTTTCATCCAAATTTACATTGTCCTTAACCTTTCTTTCCGATGGATTATCGGGCGGCACATCCCACTTACAAGCAACTACGAAATCCTGTTATTTCTCTCTTTTTGTTTGACATTGACGACCATTTACCAACCAAAAGAGCATAACACGGCATTGATTTGCAATCCAATTGCATTAGCTATCATTTTGTTATCCAATCTATTATGCGACAATTCCATTAAAGCGTTAGATTCCGCATTGGATTCGCCGTTACTGGGCTATCATGTCGCCATCACCATTATTTCATACGCCATTTTCTTCATCATGGCTTTGAACGGCATCATCGGATTG
>JAGHSL010000289.1 GCA_018065885.1 Candidatus Limimorpha equi | reverse complement strand
ACGCTCCGCCGTCTTTGGTCGCTTGAATGTTTCTTGCCCAACTATGAACCCTGTCGCCTTCAACGCCATAGAAAACCGTTGATATCGTGTCAAAATTCAAATCGAGATGCTCGATCATCAACCAAGAATCAAGGTTGAAGTTGAACCCGATGTTTAAGGCGTATGCAAAAAGAATGGAATTGTCATCCGCAATATCAACAGATTGCATATAGGAAGGAATATCGTATTCGGATGTTCCTCTCTCCAAATATCGTACAATGGGAATCATTTCAGATGCGTTGTCAGCATCATCGTCAAGTTCATACAGTCTGATGTTCCTATCAGAATATGATCCTTGCACTTCGGACGATGCACAAAGATATGTGGTGTTGTGCCGACTTCTCTTAACCGAGACATTGGTAAAAGAATTGTAATTAGGCAGCCCCGGATGCTTCAAGAATCTTTTTCTCTGAAAATTGAGATTCTTGTCGTAATAATATGCAACACCCTGATATTCAGTTCCGCCAAAAATATCACCGAAATAATAGATGTAAGAAGAATCGGTCTGTATTATATGATTTCGGCGTTCATTGTTCTGATGGTTGGCTCCCGAAACACCCCTATCATAGCCCTTCTGTTCCAATATCTCGCCTTTAAAATTCATTTTGAACAGGAACAAGGAATCATTGCCGCGAGGGTTATAATAGTCGTAGGAAACGGTCTTGAAATAGGCCCCCACGATATTTTGTTCGTCCACAAAAGCAGAAAACAGGAAAAGGTTGCCGCTTAACTCATTAGGCCACAAATCCCATATTGCTTCGCCCCTGTTTTCAAAAGTATCGATTGGCATACTATACTCGTAACTTTCGATGATTGACAAATCGTCATCCAGTTTGTAAAGGCCTAAAATGGCATCGCACGGGGGATTATCGTAGTGTAAGAAATGGTTGAAATAAGTCGAATCGTGGTCGGGATTATAAGTCATTAAAGCGTAAAAATCCCCTTTATCGTCTTCAAACAGATATGGAGCAGCGGAAGTAGTACAGTAACCAGGTTTAAAAAAGCATTTTTGCGCAATCTCTTCACCCGAACTGCTAAATTTGGAAATGGCAGGTTGTGATGAATAGAAATCTCCTGCACCGCTTCTATAACTAAAACAGGAACTGGCAGCAACCGAACCGTCTGACAACTCCTTTGCCTCATAATAGGCATACCATGTTGTATCAGATGAATAAGAGCATCTGTGCGAATGTTCCCATTCCTGTGCAAAAGCCTTGGTCCCGAAAAGGAGGGCGAAGACGAAAAGTAAAATCGTTAATTTTTTCATTGTGACAATTATTTAAAAACAATTGCAATATTATAGCAAAAAAGCACCGAAAAAACCAGCCTTCCCGAAAATCAAAGTTTTTTGACTTATGGAGAAAATCAATTCACTGTATTTCAATCGAATGTAAAAACTAAAATCAAAGATTTTAGGTGGTTTTGGGACGAAAAATGCATCAAATAAACCGTTCTGCAATCCCTTCGACAGGAAGATTTTCCACCTTTTTCCGTATGTTTGTCTTGTAACTGCTGACCGTGCTGCTTTTCAGTTCGGCAATGTCGGCAATCTCATCCGTGCGGAAACCGAAAGCCGAAAGCAGGCAAATTTTCAGTTCCACTTCCGAAAGCATAGGGTAAGCCTCTGCCATCTGAACGTAAAGGCTGGGATAGGTTTCGGCCACGCATTGCCTGACCGCATCCCAAACCGTGGCATTCTTTGCACCATACAGGTAGCGTTTCACCTTTTCGTAATCGGTTTCATCAGAAATCACCTTGTTGCGGTTCATTGTCGAGACCTTATAGATAAGTTTCAACTGTTCAGCAAGACTTTCCTTTACCTTTTTCGACCTCAAAGCGCTGTCGGCCTGAACCGTTTCCAAAGCTAATTCATGTTTCTTTTTGGTTTTGGCATAATGCCAAATGGCAAACGAAGCACTCAGAAGCAACAAAATGCACAAAGCCACAACGACGGCGGTCATCGTGCGATGATGTCTTGCCGTTGCCATCCTTGCCGTCTTGTCGCGCTGCCAGTTTTCAAAAAGACTCACCATGTCGGCACGCGCAGGAGCCTTATGCTGTGCCTGTTGCAGGACAGGCATTGCGAGACTGCGGTAATAGCTGGCACTGTCGGCATTGCCCAACTGCTCATAAACATCGGCAAGCAAACCGGCTATGGCGCCACGGCCTTCAACGTAATCCGTCTCTAACCCCAGTTTAAGATAAGGCAAACATTCCATGCGCTGGGCGAAATATAGGTTCATGCCGTAACCCATTTTCATTCTTGTCGCATCAAAGCCTTTGCGTTCCATGGCTGCAATGGCATCGGCCTGCATCGCCAAAGCGAAATTCACGCTGTCGGTTTCATAGTATTTGTCATAATACAGCGACCCAAAGTCATACTGCACCTCAATATATTGCTGCGCAAACCTCACGGAATCAATCGCATGAAACAATGAATCGAAGAAATACAAGGAAGAATCATAATCACCGATTGCCTCAAAGCCAGCTGCCAATTGCCGTAAATCACGAAAATAGCCCAGCGTGTCGTGTGCCGACAAAGCGTAGCGTGCAGCCTCACTGTAAGCCTCATTCGACTGCACATTGGCAAATTCCTTTGCCATTAGCGAACCTAACATTTCATACATTGAGCCTGTCAATTCAGCCTGTTCCGATGCCATTTTCACATAATTGTCTTCCATTATGTCAATGGCTTTCATATAGTTGCGTGCGGCATTAAGGATGCTATCCTGATTTTGGTCAAGATAACCTTTATAATAATAAGCCTTGGCCAAAAGGCTGGGATTGTTGCCTGTCGAATCGTAATAGGCTATGGCTTTGTCAACCAAATCATATTGTAATGTGCCGAGCGGCTCTAAATGCATCAGGCTGTCGATGGCCTGTAATTGTTTGTTAGGAGACGCGATGAATCGCGTCTCTACAGGGGCAGAATGCCTCGTAGAGCAAGCCGCAAGAACCACGGCAAGAAACAATATGATACATTTTTTCCATTTCATTGCCGCAAAGATAAAGCCAATCTTATTTCAAGACGCCCAAAACAGTAACCTTGCCACGGGTCTTGTCGCCGATTTTCACCTTCACCTCGGCATCAACGGGCAGAAAGACATCAAGGCGCGAGCCGAAACGGATCATGCCGAATTCCTCGCCAGCCCGAGCCTCATCGCCAGCTTCCAATTCGCAGACAATGCGACGGGCCAAAAATCCCGCAATCTGACGGAACAGCACTTCCCTACCCTTTTTGTCTTTGACAACAGTGGTATTGTGCTCATTGTCAGTCGATGATTTCGGATTGAAAGCCACAAGGAACTTGCCCGGATGATATTTATAATAGGTGACTTCGCCATCCATCGGGAACCAATTCACATGCACGTTGTAAATCGACATGAAAATTGAAATCTGGCGGCATTCACCATTAAAATATTCGTTTTCCTTCACGATTTCGTTTGCCACGACCTTGCCATCGGCAGGCGAAAGCACCGCATTTTCAAGCAAAGTTGTCTTCCGGTAAATCGGGATGCGGAAAAAACAAACCGTCCAGAAATTATATGCAAAAATCAAAAAATATGCAAGAAAATGCCAAAACGTCTGATGTGGGAAAAATATGTTCAGCACAGCAATCAGTACCACCGCCAACACAGCAGTGAACAGAATCACCATAGCGCCCTCGGCATGAATACGTTCCTTTATCTTTAACTTTCGCATAACAATAATAAATAGGTGAAAACAAACGGTACGGAAAACATGATGGAATCGAAACGGTCCAAGATGCCGCCATGACCAGGAATCAGCTTGCCCGAATCCTTGGCACCGGCTTGGCGTTTCAACATCGATTCAGACAAATCGCCCAAAGTGCCAAATACGACAGCCACTAACACAAGCCCCAATGCGGAAAGCAACGACATGGACTGCGCGTAATGATTATAAATCAAAAAACCGACGGCAGTTAGCAGCAATCCGCCTAAACTACCTTCAATCGTCTTTCCTGGAGATATACGATAAAACAGTTTGTGTTTTCCCAAAAGGCTGCCCGTCAGATAAGCAAAAGTGTCGTTTGCCCACATCAATGCATAGACAATAAGAACCAATGCCGGACCCGCAAGGCTGCCAAACAGCGATTTGTCGTACATAAAAACCATCAGTGAGCATGGCAAACTAAGAAACGCCAACGAACCGTATGCAAAGGCCGCTACTTGACTGAATTTGAACTTTTTTGAAAACAAAGCCAACAAAAAAGGCAAAACGACTATTAAAAGATTCAAAGACAGGGCTTTCATCGGCAAAACACCAACTGCCACTGATGAGCAAAGTGCAAAAAAGGCAATGGACAGTGTTTCAACAAAACAAACACTGAGCTTATCTGTCACAGCATTGAGCCGCCCCAGCTCAAAAGTTCCCACTGCGACAACAAAAAGTAAAAATGCTGCGTAAGCCAAAGGATGAATCAAAATACTACCTATGACTAAAATTGCCAAAACTGCGCCCGATAGCGTCCTAATTAATAATTCACGCATTGTCTTTCAATAAGATTGGCAAAAATAAGGAAAAAAGGAAACACTGCGACAAAATATTTGCAAGAAAACCATATAATCGACAAAATAAACTGCGAAACGATTGTTTGAAGGACAAAGACGAAAAGCAGATTTCCCATAGCAGTCAAATTCGACATACCGAAAACTCCGAATAAAGCCCATCATCACACAACATTTGACAAAACCGAAATTAGCATTTTGAGCCGAAAACACTCCAAGGAAAAACGGGAAAAGAAGAAAATCGCCTCGATTTTTGCATATTCTACAAAGAAAAAAATCATCCAATTGAATTTTAATTCAATGAAAATCAAATCATTCACAAACAAAAGAAAAAATAATGTCATTTTTTGATTGCATAACAAAAAAAAGCTGTACTTTTGCAGTGTCAAAAACGATGGACTAGTAGCTCAATTGGATAGAGTCCCTGACTACGGATCAGGCGGTTGTGGGTTCGACTCCCGCCTAGTTCACAAAAAGGTTCCACAAAACGAACCTTTTTTCATTTTTGGCCCATTCGACTAGGGGTCTAGGTCACCTGCCTCTCACGCAGGCAACAGCGGTTCGAATCCGCTATGGGCTACCGGAAGGCTGCAAGAAGCAGCCTTTTTTTTGTTTTCAAAACACAGAGAAACAGCCTTGGGAATCTAACTCGCGGCATAAAAGCATTACTCCTTTTGAGCAAACATCTTGTCAATCAAATCCCTGTAGCGCAGCATGACCACCTTGCGCTTTACTTTGAGCGTCGGCGTCATCACGCCTGTAGCCATCGACCATTCATCGGACACAAATTCGTATTTCTTGACTTTTTCGGTCTCGCCCAAACTGCCGTTTATCTTGTTGATTTCGGCTGCAAAACGCTTTAATACGACAGGATTCTCCAACAATTCGCGAGGCGTTGTGAATGTTTCACCATGTCTTTGACACCAGCCTTTCATAAAATTGAAATCAGGCTGGATGATAGCACCCGCAAACTTCTGGTTTTCACCGACTACCACACATTGTTCAAAGAAAGGCGAATTAACGAATTTCCGTTCAATCAATTCCGGATTGATGTATTTTCCGCCCGAAGTCTTGAACAGGTTCTTGATGCGTCCCGTAATCATCAGCTGGTTATATTCATTCAGCCGGCCCATGTCGCCCGTATGGAACCAGCCTTCTTCATCAATGACTTCCTTGGTCAGTTCGGGATTCTTATAGTAGCCCATCATCACGTTATGGCCTCGGCAAATGATTTCGCCGTTTTCGGCAATCTTCACCTCAACACCTGGCAAAGGCTGCCCGACGTAACCGATTCGTCGTCCATGAGGATTGTTGTTGCTTACCGCAATGACAGGCGAAGTCTCCGTCAAGCCGTAACCTTCATAGATTGGCATTTTTATGGCTGAAAAGAAACACGCGATTTTGCGCGAAATACCAGCTGCTCCCGACACGATGATGTCGAAATTCTCGGCGCCCAAATTCGTGCGGATTTTGCTATAGACCAGTTTATCGGCAATACGAAGTTCCAAATTGTAAAGCCGTGAACGCTCCGAAGCATCCACCTCGTAATACCCAGTCAGATGTAACGCCCAGAAAAACAACCTTTTGGATAGACCTTCCATCTTCTTTCCCGAAGAATAGATGGTATCGTAAAAGCGTTCCAACACACGCGGAACGGCACACATCATCGTCGGGTGAATCTCTTTCATGTCGGCAGCTATAGTGCCCAGATTTTCAGCGTAATAGATTGACATGCCTTTGTAATGGTAGGCATAAATCAGGGCACGCTCGTAGGCATGGCAAACAGGCAGGAAACTGAACGCACGCTTTGAATCGGGCGAGAAAATCTGATGGAAATTCTTGAACTGATTCATCAGGTTATAGTTCGACAGCATCACGCCCTTGGGCGTTCCCGTAGTGCCCGAAGTATAGATAATGGTGGCACAATCCATTTCATCAACAGCGTTTTTTCTCGCTTCAAGTTCTTCTTTGTGAGGATGTTGCGCACCAAGTTCCATCAATTGGTCGAAATACGGATAAACTTCGCGGTTCATCATCGTATACACCATTTTCAATTGTGGTGCATCAGGAAGAACATTGGTGATTTTGTTCATCACGGCCAAACCATCGGTAATGACCATCTTGGCTTCGCAATCCTTCAAAATGAACCTGTAATCCTCTTCACTGATTGTCGGATAAATCGGAACGCTAATCGCACCGACCTGATTGATTGCCATGTCAATCATATTCCATTCGGGACGGTTATTCAGAATCATCGCCACCTTGTCTTCTTTCCGAATGCCCAGTTCGATAAACGCATAACTCAGTTTATCGACACATTCAATATACTCTTGAATGCCGTACTTCCTCCATTCGCCGTTTTTCTTTCCTGCAAGCGCAACTGCCTGATTAGGAAACTTTTCAACGTAATTCGAAAGAAGATCAAATATGCGTTTCACTTCCATAAACTGAAAAAATGCTCGTTTTCAAGGCGCAAATATAGCAATTTTATGAAATTCCTACTCAATTTTTAGATTTTGTGGATTTTTGCCTATCAAAATATAAACCCAATTTGTCGCACCACTCTAAATTAGCAATCATATTCCGTTTTACCACTTCATCACTTTCTCCTTCAAACAGAAAATTGCTTATTTTTGCCGCAAAATTCACACACAATGGAAGACAATTACAAGAACAACATGGTGTTCGGCGTTCATCCGGTCCAAGAACTGATTCGGGCGCAGAAAGAGATAGAAAAGGTGTTCATTCAGAATGGTGTGCGTGCACCCGAAATTTCAGAAATCTCGAATTACAGCCGCGCCAACGGCATCCCCGTGCAATATGTCCCGATGGAGAAAATGAACCGCCTGACGCGCAAGAACCACCAAGGCATTATTGCTTTCATTTGTCCTATTGAATATCAGCCTCTTGAGAAAGTTATTCAGATGATTTTCGAAGAAGGCCGCGACCCTTTCATCCTGATGCTCGACCGTGTCACCGATGTGCGCAATTTCGGTGCCATCGCCCGTACAGCATACGCTGCCGGTGTCGATGCCATCGTCATTCCGTCAAGAGGATCGGCGCTCATCAACGGCGATGCCATGAAAACATCAGCAGGAGCATTATCTGCCATCAACATTTGCCGTGTCGACAACATGAAGGATGCCATGGATTTCCTGAAAGCCAGCGGTTTGCGTATTGTCGGATTCACCGAGAAAGCCAAGCAGAGCCTATGGCAATCAGACCTGACTGGGCCTCTTTGCGTGATGATGGGTTCGGAAGAAGACGGCATCAGTCCCGCCTACATGAGCCGCCTCGACGACCATCTGCTCATCCCGATGCCAGGCGACATCGACTCGCTGAATGTCAGCGTCGCCACTGGCATTGTCTGCTTCGAGGTGGTGCGGCAAAGGGAAAACTAGCGAACATTTAATTGATTGTTTATTGATGTTTTTGAAACATGGTTGAATTTTTGACAACAAAAGACGTTGCAAGTAGAGTTGAACTGCTGGTTCGTAAAGCAGAAAAACGTATCATTTTAATTTCACCATTTATCAGGTGCTGGGATTCTTTATTTAACCGTTTAATAGAAGCGGCCAAAAAAGATGTCGAAGTGATTATTGTGTTCGGTAAACAAAAAATGAGTATATCTGAATATTCTCGTCTACAAAACATAGCAAATGTAAAGTTGTATTATTTTGAGAATCTACATGCCAAATGTTATTTCAACGAAAAAGAAATGGTTTTGACTTCAATGAACCTTTATGATTTTTCCGAACAAAATAATTTTGAAATGGGCGTAGCCGTCAGTAAAGATGATAATGTGTATACGGAAGCCTTTAAAGAGGCACAGACAATCAAGAATCTTGCTGTTTTAAAATATGACGGTGCAGTAAGTGCCAAGTATCAACAGAAAAAGAACATGACACAAAAACCGGCTTCCGAAGATGGGTATTGCATTCGTTGTGGCAAACCTATACCTAAGAATAGTTCCAAACCGTTTTGTTTTGAATGTTATTTGCGTTGGAATGAATACGCTAACAGGGAATATGAAGAGACCTTCTGCCATTGCTGCGGTAAAAGGAAGAAAGGAATTACAATTGACAAGCCTTTGTGCTTAAACTGCGGCTATTAAAGGGAAAGCTGGCCTCCTTCACTAAACAAAAAATCAGTCCCCGAAAAATTCGAGGACTGATTTTTTTTCATTTCAGACGCACGCGTCTCTACATTTTATTTCAAATATTTATCCAGCCAATTGTAGAATCTTCTTTGCCAGAGGACGCCATTCTGTGGTTGCAGCACCCAGTGGTTTTCATCCGGGAAATAGAGGAATTCCGCATCGATGCCACGGAGCACGGCTGCATTGTAGGCTTGCATGCCTTGTGTGAAGCAGATACGGTAATCCAAACCGCCGTGAATGACAAGGATTGGAGCCGTCCATTTATCGACAAAGAGGTGTGGTGACTGAGCGTATGACTTTTGAGCCACAGCATTGTCCTTCTCCCAGAATGCACCGCCGAGATCCCAGTTGACAAACCACATTTCTTCGGTTTCAAGATATTGTGCATCAAGGTTAAACATGCCATCATGGGCAATCAAAGCCTTGAAACGGCCATCGTGGTGACCAGCCAGCCAATACACCGAGAAGCCGCCGAAGCTGGCACCAACGGCACCGAGACGGTTTTCATCAATGTAAGGTTCCTTCGAAACTTCGTCGATGGCACTGAGGTAGTCTTCCATGCACTGCCCTCCATAATCGCCACTGATTTCTTCCAACCATTCCTGACCGAAACCAGGCAGACCGCGACGGTTAGGAGCAACGACGATGTAATCGTTGGCAGCCATCATCTGGAAATTCCAACGATAGCTCCAGAACTGACTCACTGTGCTTTGTGGACCGCCTTCGCAATACAGCAAGGCCGGATATTGCTTGCTTTCATCGAAATGTGGCGGGAAAATCACCCAAACCAACATGTCCTTGCCATCGGTGGTCTTTACCCAACGTTCTTCAACCTTACCCATGGTGAGCTGATTGAAAATGTTGTCGTTGACGGTGGTGATTTGTGTGGCTTCGCCCGTTGCAGGGTCGACGCTGAAAAGTTCCGTCGGGTGGCTCATGCTTTGTTTGCCGGCAATCAGCTTGTCACCAGCGTAGGCTACTGAAACATAGTTGTGTGTACCTTCTGTAATCTTGCGGATTTCACCGTTTTCAAGAGTCAAGGCATAAAGTTGGTCTGTGGCGTAAGTGTCACTGATGAAGTAAAGGGTCTTGCTGTCATCAGCCCAGCTGAAGCCTGTGCAGCATTAGTCGAAGTTGGCGGAAAAATCGGTCTTTTCGCCGGTTTCAAGGTTCATGACCATGAGACGCTGCTTGTCGGATTCATAACCATCACGTTCCTGACTTTCCCAAGCCATATATTTGCCATCGGGCGAGATGACGGGGTTCATGTCGTAGCCCATCATGCCTTCGGTAAGGTTGCGACATTCGCCGGATTGAATGATGTACTGGTAGATGTCGGTGTTGGTTGAAAGTGCATATTCCTTGCCGACTTTCTTGCGGCAGCAGTACACGAAACTCTGTCCGTCAGGCATCCAGCGCACTTGTTCCATGCCGCCCCAAGGACGAACCGGAGCTTCCCATTTTTCGCCAGCCATGGCATCGAATGAGGCTTCGAGTTTGCCAGAACTGATGTTGCCCACGAAAAGATGGCTGAAAGTGTCGACCCACTGGTCCCAATGACGGTACATCAAGTCGTTGTTGATGCGGCC
>JAGHSL010000117.1 GCA_018065885.1 Candidatus Limimorpha equi | reverse complement strand
ACAAGCACATTAACCGCGTAAACCAAATCGTAAAGAAATACGGCAAACGCGCCATGATGTGGGGCGACATTGCTGACGCTCACCCTGACATTTTGGAAAACCTCGACAAAGACATCATCCTCATTGCCTGGAGCTATGCCGCTCGCAACAGTTTCGATGAATTTTTGGAGCCATACGTTGCATCAGGCCATGAATTTATGGTGGCACCGGGTTGCAGCATGTCGGGTCGGGTTATGCCTTACTACCGTGACATCTCTTACAACATTCCAAATCTCTGCCGCGACGGCTATCGCAAAGGTGCCATCGGTGTGATGAACACCTGTTGGGATGATTTTGGAGAATCATTAATTAACAGTGCCGTATTTTATCTAGCCTATGGTGCCGAATTGAGTTGGAATCCAATTAAAAGCACAGATTTTTGGCTAGCATTTTACGAAGAAATACACCGTAAAATCTTTGAGAATTTCTCATCTCATTTTTGGGGCTATACTTCTAGCTATCTATACCAAGAACTACTTGAGGTATCAAATTTATCGGGAGACATAGAAATTGGGAAATTTTCTTCAATGACCGAAAGCATGACACCATTCTATCCAAGCCAAGTAAACGACTCAACCGAAGCCTTTTATAAAGAATTATTATCAATATGGTTCACATCGGAAAATAAAAATTCAAACATTGAGTATTGCCTCTATAATGCGCAAAAATACGCACAATGGAACGCAGACATCTTTGACAATGCCCTGTATGCCGTCCATCGCATCAAATGGTGCGCCAAGCGGAATATTGCCCGTTGCCAACTTTACAGGACTTATCAGAATCCAAATGCAGCGGATATTGCCGAATCGAAACAGCAAATCGAAGAACTCATTGACGAACTGCACGCCCTGAAATGCGAATACATCAAGGTTTGGGAAATAGAAAGCCGCCCGTATTGGTTAGATGTGAATATGCAGAAATATGATGATGTTGCCAGAGAATTGCAGCAACTTGAATATCTGCCATTTATCGAATCAACGCTTAATGAAAAAGGTCAAACCGCCGTCATGCTGCGTACAATTTACAACGACAAGGAAATTCATTATACCATTGACGGAAAGGAAGTTACGAAAGACGACCCTATTTATCAAGAGCCTATCACAATCACGCAATCCTGCCTTGTGAAAGCGAAATGTTTTGATGCGACCGGCAAAGCCGTTGGCAGCGAAAGATATTTCCTCTATCATAAAGGCATGGGCAAGTTCAAAAGTCTGAACAGCGTGGTTGGCAATTACCGTCCTGAATATTCTGCTGGAGGCGATAATGCATTGATAGACGGAAATTTAGGCAGCAACGATTACAAAGACGGGCATTGGCAAGGCTTCTACGGCACTGATGCCGACCTCGAACTCGATTTCGGTCAAAAAGAGAACATCAACAGCCTGAGAATCGGTTTCATCGTCAATGCAATCGACTGGATTCTGAAGCCCAACGAATTGGAAATCTTCACTTCAAATAACGGCAAAGACTATAAACCCTACAAAACTTTCCAAATTCAAACGGAAGTCGAGACAAAAGGCAATTTCACCTTCAGAGAGACTTTTGAAACGCCCAAACTGAACACCCGTTATTTGCGGATTGTGGTCAAAAACCCAGGACTGATTCCCGAAGGTTTGCCTGGCGCAGGTTACGACTCGTGGATTTTCATGGATGAGATTGAAGTGCGATAATCACCGCAAATCCAGAAGTTTGCTTTGCAACCTGTTGGATTCAAAGCCATTGCCTGACAAGACCAAGTCAAAAATGACATTGTCCTCTCTTGGTACTCTGATAAAGCACTCAAATTCACCTTTTTGAGATTCACTCAAAGATTCCAAATCGAAAAACTGCTCGGCAAGAACATCGTTTTGCCAACCTTTCCGATAAGCGATCGCATGCAGGAACATGCCCGAAGCCATACCCGGACCTTCATTGTCAACCTTGCAGTCGATTTTGAAAACCACGGAATGTTCGTCGTAATCGACGGAATGTAATTCGTATGAACGCAAAACGACTTTCGGAGCATAAACCAATGGCAAAACCTTAGCCGTTGAATTTGCATATCGTTTTGGAACATCACCTAATTTCCAACCCTTGTCGGTCGTTTCCAAATAATAATAGCGCTCATTATCATAGAGATAATAACTTCCTTCAATGGTATTGTCGCCTTTTACTCCCAAAGCCAGATGATTGGGCAACGAAAGCAAAACCACGCCATAACCCATCTCACGGAGAATAGCCGCCATGAGAATCGAAGTGTCTTCGCAATCGCCGACGCCATCAACCAAAGTCTCGACCGGATAACGCACATATTCCTTCTCGCCCTTCGACTTCAAATCGGTGACATACTCCAACGACTGCACAAAAGCCACCACATTATAGACATTATCATAATCGGAATAGCCCGATTTTTGTCCTGCTTCACGGAAATTCCTCACCAAATCGCGCAGACATTCGCGGTCGTAATCCGACAAGGTGAAGCCAGCAAAATTATCGCTTTTATGAATGCACTGAAGACGATAATGCTCATACAAATCCCTGCTAACGTACAAGTTACACGACCACGAATCGTTCTTGTATTTCCACGAATGTGTAATGTGGTAATTGCCGTTCTCTTCCGTAACGGAATGAGCGAATGGGGCAATGCACACAAGCGAAAACAACAAAAACAAAATGGCTCTCTTCATGGATCTTCTTTTCCAAGAAGAAACGCAAGAATCGAGCCAAAATTGCGAGTCGTTGAAACTTGTTGAAACAACTTTTATTTCACTACGCTTACACGCTCTGTATAGGCAGTTCCCCTTTCATCCGTAATCCGCAGCACATACACCCCTTCAGGCAGACCCGCCACGCTGATTTCATTCGTGTCTTCCACGGTTTTCACCAACTGGCCGAGGGCGTTGTAAACCAGCACTTCGGAAACTGTCACACCTTCAATCCGAGCAACCCCATTGGTAGGATTAGGATAAACAAAAGTGCTTGAAAGTGATTCTTTTTCAGTGATATGCAAAGACTCTCCAAATTGTGGAACATAAATGTTATACCCTTCAATCCAATTACGATATAGGTTAGGCTCTTCTTGAGCGTCAACCCAAAGGTTCAGTGCACCCACCAACCTATCGGTTACCGTTTCGCCTATCACTACTGGCTCTGCCAGCAGCCCATCGCCGTAGGAAGGTGTAAAACCCGTGCAGTTAGCAATATCGCCCAGATTGGTGCCAAACAATTCCACATACTCATTGCCCGCGCCTTGTTGCTCCATCATGTGGGCAAAGCAATTCTCCACAAGACTGCCGTCCGAATTGTAAGCGACAATATAGCCTTGGTCTTCAAATCCATACAAATCATGCAGCAGCTCCGAATAGCAATTCCTGACCATGGCTTTATTTCCATTTGGATTTTTGACGGTTTCGTTGAAACACACGATGCCACCCATGTTTTTTGCACTATACGACCCCATCAGGTTGCCATAAAAGTAGCAATTCTCTACTACTGCATCCGAATAGCCTCCTTCGCAAAGATTGCGCAACACGATGCCACCGTTGTCTATATCAGCAGCTTGGGAATACATGTCCATCTCGTAAGCACAGTTGCGCACCGTGGAATTTCGGTTGAGACCGACAAATGCCGCCATATAAGTTCCTACCGGATGTGCATTTCCCACCAATCCCGATACTTTGAAATGACATTTACAGTTTTCAACCAAAGATAGCGAATCCGCAACAGCGGCAACAAGTGCATCATAATAAAGCTCGTATGTCCCTGTATTCATGTCAAATGGATGCATATAAGCATAAAAACCGGAATTGAGCGACAGGTTTTTCACCGTGCCATGATACAAATAGCCAAACAAAGCCATGTCACGCCGAAGCACTTCATCTTCCATGGTGTTGTTGTAGTATATGAACAGCCCATAAATATGGTGATCCTGTCCGTCAAACACACCCATGAAACGGTGTTCGCTGCTTCCTATGGGGACAAGATTCATCAAGCCATATTTTTCTTCAAGGTCAAGGTCGGCCATCAGCCTCACGATACGCCCGTCGAAGTTGTCAGGTTCGCAGCCGTTCATTCCGTTCACTACGCATGAAAGCCAAGCCAGACCTTCAGGCGTGTAGATTTCCACATTACCATCGGCATCCATTACATATCCATCAGGTTGCTCGGTAACGACATCTGCCCAATTGCCTTCGGTATCCATTACATAACTTTCCGGTTGCTCAGCAACAATGTCAGTCCAGCAACCGTAGCCCAGCGACCTCTCGCTTTCCTGTGCTTGCATCGTTCCGCAAACCAGCAATGCGGCAAGGATAAATGATAATTTCTTCATAGTTTATTCTTTTTTTTAGTGATTATTCATTTGCAAAACTAAGCATTATTTTCCATTACACAACGTAACTTGCTATTTTTTTTACTTTTACAATTTCTTCAACAAACAATATGCTGGCAAAAAACTTTCTTATTTTCCCCAATAATCAAAGCTTTCCAACTCTTTCAGCAACTGTTTCACTGCGGCTTCAAGTTGTTCATCAACGCCTTCCGCCATCTTTTC
>JAGHSL010000185.1 GCA_018065885.1 Candidatus Limimorpha equi | reverse complement strand
ACGGGCAGCGACTTGCGCAAAGCCTGAATGCCATAGAAAACGCCAGCGGCATCTTCGCCCGTCACGATGATTTGCTTCGGCATGACCTTGATTTCGTAGGATTCAGGTTCAGCGAAATAACCTGGAACGGTAAGCAGACAAATGCCATCGTTCACCTCACCCTGAATCTCGCAGACTTCAAGGCGAAACTGCACCATGTCGTTGATGTAATCCGAAAGAAATTCCGCATTACGGTGCAAGTCTTCGTTGCCGGCAGGATAGTAGATTTTCGTCTTGGCATTGAACGAAAACGTTTCATCTCCAGCCAATTGGATTTCCTTCGGGGCAGGAATAATGTCATAACCGCCATTGATTGTGATTTGGTTACAGGCGCAAAGCAACAGGCTTGCCGTCATCAGAAGTAAAGAAAGTTTTTTCATTTTATTCTTGATAATAGATTCGTTTCACTCGTTGCGAAATGCTCGTCATGATTTCGTAAGGAATGGTCTGACAAGCCTTTGCAATATCAAAAATGCTGTGTTCGGCATCGAAAATGACGACAGTGTCGCCTTCCTGTGCCTCCACATCGGTAAGGTCTAACATGCACATATCCATGCAAATATCGCCAATCACCTTCACTTGCTGACCGTTGATGTAGAATTTGCCGTTGCCGTTGCCAAGCAGACGCGACAAGCCGTCGGCATAGCCAATCGGGATAATGCCGATGCGCGTATCCTTTTCGGCGCGACCATGACGATTGTAGCCAATGCTATCGCCGGCAGGAATGTTCTTTATCTGGTTGATGGTGGTCTTCAGCGAAACCACAGGTTGCAGGAAATTCTTGTCGGCTTCGCAGGTCGGAACGCCATACAAGCCAATGCCAAGGCGCACCATATCGAACTGATACTGAGTGAATCGCGTGATGCCGGCCGTATTCAGAATGTGGCGCAAGACCTTGTATGGGAACGCATCCACAATCATCTGGCTGCCTTCTTCGAAGCAATGAATCTGGCTCAGCGTAAACTCATCTTCCGATGGATTGTCGGCCGTGGCCAGATGCGAGAACACACTCGCCACACGCAACATCGGATTGGACTTTATGCGCTGAATCAATTCAGGAATCTCGTTTTTCGAAAAGCCCAAACGGTGCATTCCCGTATCCAATTTAATATGGATATTCAGCGGATGCGCTTCCGGCAAAGCCATGTTTTCCATCGCGTTTTCAATCATCGCGAGGTTGCGGAAACTGAACACCTCCGGCTCCAAATGGTATTTTATGATGTTGTCATAACTGTTCACCTCAGGACTCATCACCATGATAGGCAGATTGATACCCGCACGGCGCAGTTCGACGCCCTCATCGGCAAAAGCCACAGTCAAATAATCGGCGCGGCGGAACTGCATGATGTTCGACACTTCGAAATTGCCGCTGCCGTAGCCGAAAGCCTTCACCATGACCATCAGTTTGGTCTCAGGCTTAATCTTCGAACGGTAATAATTATAATTGCTAACCAGATTGTTGAAGTTGATTTCCAGAACGGTCTCATGTGCCTTTTCCTGCAATTCCTTGCTAATCTGCTCAAACTCAAAGGCACGCGCACCTTTCAGCAATATCGTCTGGTTGTTGAATTTCGAGAATGGGAAATGCGTGAGGAAATCACCGACATTGGCATAGAAATAACTTTCCATGGCGAACTGCTTGGTCTGACGCGAAATGGCCTCGCCAATGCCGACTAGCATATCCACGTTTTTCTTTTCCAAAAGGTGTGCAATCTCAGCATACAAATCATATTCGTTGCGACCGCTTTGCAAAATGTCGGACAAGACCAACACCTTGCGCTTGTGCTGCCGCTGCTGGTTCATCACATCAAGGGCGATGGCCAAGGAATTGACATCGGAATTGTAATAGTCGTTGATAATCGTGCAGTTATTGATGCCCGACTTGATTTCCAAGCGCATGGCCACCGATGCCAGCGAAAGCAACCGCTGGGCAATCAACTCGGGCTGCAATCCCAAAAGCAAAGCCACGCAAATGCAATGAATGGCGTTTTCAACCGAAGCATCGTCGGCAAACGGAATTATGAAATTCAGAGTTGAGCCCTGATAAATGCATACGATTTCCGCATTCTTTTCGCTTTGCTGAACCGATTTCACAAACATATCGGCATCTTCAAACTTGCGGCTCCAAGTGAACAATTTCACTTTAGAAGCAATGCCTGATCGGATAACAACCTGCTGAATGTCAAAATAATCCATGCAGTAAACCAGTTTTTCCGCCTGCGTGAACAAGTTGAGTTTCTCGCCCGCTTTCTGGAAACGGCTGATGAAGTTTTCATCATGTGCCTGACCGATGTTGGTGAACACGCCAATCGTCGGGCGGATGACATTTTGCAACGGCATCATCTCTTCGGGTTGCGAGATACCTGCCTCAAACACAGCCAGCTGATTTTCAGCGTTCATTTGCCAAACCGAAAGCGGCACGCCAACTTGCGAATTGTAACTCTTCGGACTGCGAACGATATTGAAATCGGCACTCAAAATCTGAGTAAGCCACTCTTTCACAATGGTTTTTCCGTTGCTGCCCGTAATGCCGATGACCGGAACATCGAACTGCGCACGGTGATAGGCTGCCAATTGCTGCAAAGCCTTCAAGGTGTCGCCGACCACAAAGAAAACCGCATCGGCAAAAGGCTCGGCAGGCAGTTGCGTCACGACAAAAGCGCGGACACCTTTTTCATATAAGTCATGGATATATTTGTGCCCATCGTTACGGGCACTTTGCAAAGCAAAAAACAAGGCATGGTCGGCAGCAACAAGTTGTCGGCTATCAATCAGCAAGTCGCTGATGGCTCTGTTTTCATCGTTTCCGACAAGCCGCGCACCGATGATTTCGGCGACCTGTCTTAAAGAATAATTCTGATGCTGCATGATTGAAAATTGAAAATGCAAAGGTACGATAAATTCCGATAAAGCAAGATGGTTTTTCTCCCGTTGATGATGACGACTCGCCCAGACCTTTCCTCTGCGTTATCTGCGTTAGATTATTACGGCATAAAAAACAAAGAGACGCACCCAAGGCACGTCTCTTGTCAGTTCCCTAATATTAACACGTCTCTTGTCAGTTCCCTAATATTAATAGGTATTATTCGTAAACCTTTGCTTCGGCTTCGCCGTTGAGAACCATCAGTCCGTTGAGGGCGAGGGCTTTCATTTCGTCTTCGCCAGGATAGATGTGAACTGGAGCAATCTTTCCGAAGTGGTCTTTCAGAATGCCGCAGAAAGTCTTATCGTAAGCCATGCCGCCTGTGACATAGATGGCATCGACATTCATGCTGAGTGCCGAAGCAGCCAGACCGCCGACTTCCTTGGCCACCTGATAAGCCATAGCGCGGTAGACGAGTTCCCATTCCTTGTTGCCAGCCTTCACAGCGTTTTCAACTTCCAGAGCATCATTGGTGCCGAGGTAAGCCACATAACCGCCTTTGCCTTTCAGCATCTGTCCGATTTCCTTCTTGGTGTATTTGCCGCTGAAGCAAGCATCGACGAGGAGACCTGCCGGCAAAGTTCCTGAGCGTTCAGGAGTGAAAGGACCTTCACCATTCAGAGCGTTGTTGACATCGACAACACGGCCATTCTTGTGAGCGCAGACCGAAATGCCGCCGCCAAGGTGAACGCCGATAGCGTTGATTTCTTCGTATTTCTTACCCAAATCCTTAGCCAGCTCACGGGCAATAATCTTGTGATTTAAAGCATGGAAAACAGAAAGACGCGGGAATGCCGGATGACCTGAGAAACGGGCCACATCTTCCATTTCATCAACGACGACTGGGTCGGCGATGTAAGCCTTCACGCCAAGTTCCTTGGCAATGTCGTTGGCAATCAGGCCGCCGAGGTTGCAGGCATGTTCACCGACTGGGCTGTTGAAAAGGTCTCTGATCATGGCTTCGTTCACTTCGTAAACGCCCGATACCAATGCGTGGAGCAAACCGCCACGGCCAACGATGATGTTCACATCGCTGAGGTCGATGCCTGCTTCCTTCAATTCGCGCATGATGACTTCCTTGCGGAAAGGATACTGGTCGGCGATTTTCTCGTATGGAGCCAATTCTTCCGTTGAGTGCTTGATGTTCTTCTTGAAGACCTGATTTTCGTCTTCAAACAGGGCAACTTTCGTTGAAGTTGAGCCTGGGTTTATCGTTAATATCTTGTATGCCATTTGTGTTGATTTGTATGTTGTTTATTTGTTTATTTGGATTTTCGAGGTCTCGAGGTTACGAGGTAGCGGGTCTCACGACCTCGTAGCCTCGCAGCCTCGTTTTCCCCATTACTTTGCCAGCATGGCAGCCAGAGCGATGGAATAGAGTTTCGTCTTGGCTGTGTCGCCACGTGAAGAGAGCACGCAAGGCACCTTGGCACCCATCAGCATAGCGCCGACTTCACTCTTGTCGAACTTGGTGCAGCACTTGTAGAACACGTTGGAGCTTTCGAGGTTCGGGAACACTAAGCAGTCGGCATCGCCGGCGACAGGGTTTTTCATGCCCTTGATGGCAGCCGTCTCAGCATCGAGAGCGAGGTCGAGGGAGATAGGACCTTCAACCATGCAGCCCTTAATCTGGCCGCGTTCAGCCATCTTGGCGATGATGGCAGCATCGACGCAAGCAGGAATGCCAGCGCTCATCTGTTCGGTAGCTGTTACCATGGCAACCTTCGGGCATTCAATGCCGATGGCCTTAGCCGTAGTGGTGACATATTTCAGCAAGGTCTGCTTCTGTTTCAGGTCAGGCAGCGGGATGATGGCGCAGTCGCTGACGACAAGCAGCTTGTGATAGTTCGGGTTTTCGATGACAGCCACGTGAGCCAAAGTGACATTCGGAGGGCAGAGGCCGCGTTCCTTGTTGAGGATGGCGCGCATGTACTTGTCGGTTGGGAGCAGACCCTTCATCAGGATGTCGGCTTCGCCAGCGTTGATAATGTCGCAAGCCTTGGTAGCAGCCTTCACATCGTCGGTTTCGTGGATAACCTTAAAGCTGTTGATGTCGATGTTTTCAGCCTTGCAAACCTCGGCGATTCTGGCTTCGTCGCCAACCAAAATGGCATCGATAAGGCCTTCCTTAACGGCAGCATTCACTGCGCAGATTGTGTGATCGTCGTTGGCGTAAGCAGCGACAAGACGTTTTTTAGGTTTGCTACGCAAAACCTCAAACATTTCTTCTAATTTTCTGATTTCCATAATATTGATGAACTAAATATTAAATATTTCAATTAAGATTTCCGCAAAGATACGAATTAAAACAATAGGTTTGCCATTGTTTTCAAAAATCAAAGTATAAAAGTCAACAAACTGAAATTATTTTCCTAACGGTATCCGCTTCAAAGTCTTGTAATAAGCGCCCGTGGGTTGCAGGAAACTCTGGAAATAAACGATTTCGTTCACATCGGCATGAAGATAAGTCTTCTGCTCGATAGATTGGTAGATTTTCTGGAAATACGATTTATCAACCAATTGCTTGATGCGGCAAACGGTGATGTGAGGCACAAAATTCTGACGGTCACGGAGATAACCGATGCTGTCGAAAGCATCAAGAATGTCTTCTTCCAAATCGTAAAGCGCCTTTGGCTCCTCGCTCATGCCTAACCAAAGCACACGCGGCGAATGGTTGCTGCCAAAAATGCCCGTGCGGTTGAAGTCCATAGTGAACGGCTGATGGTTTTTCGCCACTTTTTGGCAAGCCTCAATGATTTTCGGGACATCGGCATCAGGCGTGTCGCCGACAAATTTCAAGGTCAAGTGAATCTGGTCGGTCTTGCACCAGTTGATGTTGCGTTTTTCGTGCTGCAAGTTGCGTTGCAGGCTTTCCGACAAGGCGGGAAACTCCGTTCCGCCGTTGATGGGAATGGCTAAAAATGTACGTTTCATAGAGTTAAAAATGTTTATTCATCCATTAGAATGTGCGAAAATACATCAATTTTTGAGATTTGGACAAGATTCGGTTTGAGAATCTATCCAAATACAATAAGAGAGGTTATGACCGGGATGAATATTTGAAATATTATCTGTAGAGACGTAGCGTGCCATGTCTCCTTCTTTGAAAAACATTGAAAAATTCCGTTCAATAAAATGCCGTTTTTCAATATAATTTATACCTTTGCAGCGAAAACTCGTTGGAAAAACGTGTGTAATTCTACAAAAACTCGTTGGAAAAACGTGTGCAATTCTACAAAAACTCGTTGGAAAAACGTGCGCAATTCTATAAAAACTCGTTGGAATAACGTGTGCAAAACAATATAACAAATTGTAAATATGGTATTTAGAAGAAATATAGAATCTGTTCTAAAAGAGTGGAAACAAAAGAAAGGTCACAATCCGATAGTGATAAAGGGTGTGCGCCAATGCGGAAAGACTTTTTCCGTGAAAGCTTTTGCCGAAAAAAACTATAAGCATGTCGTGTATCTCGATTTCCATGAACACAAGGAATACAAGGCTTTTTTTGCCGGAGTGCTGGATGTTGACACCTTATTGATGAATATTGCTGCCGGAATGCCCGATTCCGTATTTGAAAAAGGTCAGACTTGCCTGATTTTTGACGAGATCCAAGATTGCCCTGCGGCAAAGGCTTCATTGAAATTCTGGAAACTCGATGGCCGTTTTGATGTGATTTGTACAGGTTCGCTGTTGGGCGTAAACGGATACAAGACCAAAGAAGAGCAGGAGGAAGAGGAATGGACCAGTATTCCTGTGGGATATGAAGACATTGTGAACATGTATCCTATGGACTTTGAAGAATGGCTGTGGGCAAACGGCATCCGGCCGATGCATATCGACTACCTGAAACAATGCCTCGAAACGGAAACACCCGTCAACGAGGCTATGCACGACCGTATGCGCCAACTGTTGTTGCAATACATCATCGTGGGGGGAATGCCTAAGGCTGTGGCTACATTCATCGAAACGAAGCATGTTGGCGAGGTGGCAAAAGTGCAACGCGCCATCATCGACGATTACAAATCGGACATGCTAAAATATGCTTTGCCAGCCGACAAGCCGCGCATTCGGGAGTGTTTCGAGTCGATTCCACGGCAATTGGCACGCGAGAACAAGAAATTCTCCTACAGCATTGTGCGCGCCAATGGCCGGGGGCGCGACTACAATGGCTGCCTCCAATGGATAGAAGATGCAGGCATTATCCGTCGTTGCCATAATTTGGAAATTACTGAATTGCCTCTTGATGGCAATAGCATTGAGGATGCTTTCAAGGTGTATATGGCTGATACAGGACTGTTTGTCAGTATGCTTGAGGACGGCACGGCTTCTTCCATATTGCAAGGAAACCTTCATACTTATAAAGGCGCCATATTTGAGAATCTGCTGGCAGACATTTTCGGCAAAATGGGACGAAAACTTTATTATTTCCACAAAGACAGCGGTTTGGAACTCGATTTCGTGATACGCTACAAAGACAAATGTACGCCTATTGAATGTAAGGCGGAAAATGGCAATGCCAAATCCTTGCGCACTGTTTTAAACAATTCGGAAAAATACCATGTGGACCAAGCCATTAAGATAGGCAATTACAACATCTTCCGAAACGGAAGTGTGCTGAGCGTTCCCCATTATATGGCTTTCTTACTGAGAGAAGTTTAGCACCTTTTTTAGAGACGCATGTTATTAAATGATTTCTCCTTTCCATAAGGCTTTCAGGAAATCGTAAACGTAGATGTTTTCAACGCCGTTTATCTTGCGGTTGAATTTGTCTTGCGATACAATGACAAGTCTTGCATCGGGATAATCTTCGCCAAAGTTTTTCAGGTTTTTCACATGCGATGTCCGAATTTCGTATGACGATTTGAATTCCAAAGCAATTCTTGCATCGCCAACTACGGCATCAACTTCAATTCCCGTGTAAGTCCGCCAATAGGAAAGTGTTTCGTTGTTGTTGGTATAGCCCAAATAGGCGATGATTTCCTGTACGAGCAGATGCTCGAAGGCGTG
>JAGHSL010000124.1 GCA_018065885.1 Candidatus Limimorpha equi | reverse complement strand
CCGCAGCCGAGGACACGGATGTCGACAAGGGGCACGGAAGGATTGAGGTGCGCCAATGCCAGTCCTTCGAGCCTGACGCCATCATAAGGACGGACCACGGGGACTGGCCCGGACTCAGGACCGTCGTCAGGGTCAGGGCGACACGTTCGGCCAGCGGAAGCCAGACCTCTGAGGAACGCTTCTACATCAGCAGCCTCCCGGCCAACGCCCCATTCAACACCTATATCCGCAACCACTGGGAGGTCGAGAACAAGCTCCACTGGACGCTCGACATGACTTTCCGAGAGGACCAGCAGCGCAAACGGCGCAGGATGGCCGCACAGAACTTCTCCATACTGACCAAGTTCGCCTTCAACCTCCTGAAGAAGGACAAGTCCAAAGCCAGCCTCAGAAACAAAAGGCTAAAAGCCGCTTGGGACTGGAACTTCCTTATGCATCTGTTACAAATTTGATGCGTTTGCCCTGAAACTTTTTCTGTTTTTTCGGAGAAAACTTCTATTTTCAAGTACAGATGTTCTTCATTACCTCGCAAACAACAGCAGGACTTGTCAGAAAAAGCCAAATGAGTATTTTGAACAAATCAAAAACGGATTCCAAAAAAAATCCTACCTTTGCAAAACTAAAACACTAAATCACTCAAATATGGATAGAAGAGAATTTCTGAAAGAAAGTTTGATTGCCATTGGCGGAATGGCCGTAGCCAGCTCAGGTTTGCTTTCCGCCTGCGTAGGCAAAGGAAACAAGAAGATTGAAGAACTGATTGCCGAAGCGCCAGCGGCATTTTTCGACGACCTGCCGCCTATCGGCAAACTCGGCTTCGGCCTCATGCGTCTGCCACGACTCGAAGACCGTTCCATCGACATTGAGCAGACCAAGCAGATGGTCGACCTGTTCATGCAAGCCGGATTCAACTACTTCGACACAGCCTGGGCTTACGGCGGCAGCGAAGACGCCACACGCCAAGCCTTGGTGGAACGCTATCCGAGAGACAAGTTTATTCTGGCAACCAAGCTGGCCGCTTGGGTCAAGTGCGAAAACCGCGAACAGGCCATCGCCCAGTTCGAGACTTCGCTTGAACGCACCGGCGCCGGATATTTCGACTTCTATCTGCTGCACAATCTCGGCGGCAACCGCACCCATTTCTTCGATGACTACGACCTGTGGACCTGGGCTTTTGAACAGAAAGCCGCCGGCAAAATCAAGCATGTCGGTTTCTCGGCCCATGCCACACCGGAAGAATTGGAAGAGATACTCGTGAAACACCCTGAAGCCGAGTTCGTGCAATTGCAAATCAACTATGCCGACTGGGAAGACCCGACCGTGAAAGCCCGCGAATGTTATGAGATTGCACGCCGTCACGGCAAACCCGTCATCGTCATGGAACCTATCAAGGGCGGTATGTTGGCCAATCCGCCACAGCCGGTGAAAGAAGTCTTCGACAACGCCGCTCCCGATGAATCGTATGCTTCATGGGCCTTGCGTTACGCAGCTTCGCCAGAAGGCATCATGACCGTCTTGTCAGGCATGAGTAATGTGGAACAGATGGAAGACAACATCCACACGATGAAGGATTTCGACAAACTGACCGACGAACAGGCCAAGGTCATCGACGATGCTTGCAAAGCTCTGGCTTCCATTCCGACCGTTCCTTGCACCAATTGCAACTATTGCGCCAAGGTGTGCCCGATGAATGTCGGCATCTCCGGCTCGTTCAACGCCTTGAATTTCTACACCATGTATGGGGACATGACCGAAGCCCTCGACCAGGAAGACTTCTATGTGAAAGGCAAAGGATTCAATTTTGCATCGGCATGCATCAAGTGCGGCAAATGCGAGGAAGTGTGCCCGCAACATATCAACATCCGCGAGCAACTCGACCGTGTCGTTGAAGTGTTAGGCAAAAAATAAACCATTAAAAAGATTTGATTATGACACTGTTATTTATTGGCACCCAGGAAATCATCATCATCGCCTTGATTGTCCTGCTGCTGTTTGGCGGCAAAAAGATTCCTGAGCTCATGCGTGGCTTGGGCAAAGGCGTGAAGAGTTTCAAGGACGGCATGGACGGCAAGGATGAACCAGCCGAAAAGAAAGAAAACAATGAGCCAAAGGAAGGAGCCTAAAGACCTTACCTTTTGGGAACATGTGGAGGAACTAAGGCATTGCCTTTTCCGAATCCTCATAGTCGCATTGGCGGCCAGCGTGGTGGCATTCTGTTTCAAGGATGCCATCTTTGCTGTGGTCTTAGCACCCAAAGATTCCAGTTTCGTCACCTACCGCCTCTTTCAAAGACTGTCGGGTGATGTCTCTCAATTTTCATTGTCGCTTATCAATGTGAACCTTGCGCAGCAGTTCATCGTTCACATGAAGGTGGCATTGTATGTGGGGTTGCTGGCAACATCGCCCTATATAATATATGTGTTGTTCGGATTCATTGCGCCAGCACTGTACGACAATGAAAAGCATTTTGCCGTGCGTGCCGTGACAAGCGGCTACCTGATGTTCATCGTAGGCGTGCTGCTCAACTATTTCCTGATATTTCCGCTCACCGTACGTTTCCTCGGCTCCTATCAAGTCAGCGAAGATGTTGCCAACCTCATCTCGCTCGAGTCATTCATCTCCACCCTGCTCATGCTTTCGCTGATGATTGGTTTGGTGTTTGAGCTGCCCGTACTGAGTTGGCTTCTGGCCAAGATGGGCGTACTGAAAAGCGCCTTCATGAAACAATACCGCCGTCACGCCATCGTGGTCATCGTGGTGCTTGCCGCCATCATCACCCCTACTGCCGATGCCTTCACACTATCGCTTGTGGCCATCCCAATCTACCTTTTGTTTGAGATTAGCGTGCTGATTGTGAAACGGGTAGAAAAATAACACGAAAACGGAACCTCAATTGAGATTCCGTTTTTGTGTTTCAGTTTCAAGTGGAAATCTACCAGTTTTTTACACGATTTCCACTCCAAACTACCTAAATTTTGTCAGTTTGAAGTGGAAATCTATGATTTTTTCAGGCGATTTCCACTCCAAACTCACCTATAAAGATTTTTCGAAAAGGTCGTCCAAAACGACAACCTGCTGGAAAACATTGCTATGCTTTGTCGGCACTAGTCCACAAGTCGTTACAAGCGTGTAATTGATTGATTTTTCGGTCTTTGTCGCCTCAACGAAACGTGACAAACGGCGACGAAGATGCTCTTCTTCCGATTTTGAAACCTCGTATTCGGAAGTCGAGAATTTCATTTCACAAAGATTTATCATATTGTCGTTGCGGTCAATCAGCAAATCTATCTGAAATTTCACAATCTTATCTTCCTCATCCTTAAAACTATACGCCCAAGAATACGCATTACTGACAACACCCGAAATGCCCAATTTCCGTTTGATTTGCGGCAAATGCTGTAGACAGACGCGCTCGAAAGCCAAACCCGACCAAGCATAATGCGGCGGCGAGACGATATTATTCGACCAAAAATGCGCATCTTTCCTGCCATCCTGCAAAAACTGGAAATAGAAAAGCGTGTAATTGTCCATCAACTGATAAATGGCACCCTTAACCTTGCGGCCCAACATGGTGTATTTCCGAATGAAACCGCATTGTTCCAGTTCACGCAACGCACGTATGAAAGTCTCATTATCAAGCAGTTCCGTCTCATCAAGAATTTCTTTACGCGTCATGCCGACCTTTTTCTCAGCAAGCGCAGAAACTATCGTAATATAAGGTGCCGGGAACTTGAAAAGCGACTTGTACAACGCATTAAACTCATTGGCCAGTTTTGCATCATCGGCAAAAAACAATCTATCAATGTTTTGAGCAAGGCTCTCCCCTCGTTTCAGATGCGACCAATAGAAAGGCACACCACCCAAAATCATGTAGGCTTCAGCCAAGTCCTTACGCGACAGGTTTACGCCCAAATACTCGGCATACGATTCACATTCATGCAGCGAAAAAGGCTTCAGGAAAATCTGCGACGTGAGCCTGCCATACAAACCGCCATGATTCATGACGATTTTACTCATTATCCACGAAGTCGCACTGCCACAGACAATTAGCACGATATCCTTACGCATATTGGCCCAGCCGTTCCAGAAATGTTCCAAAGCACTGACAAAGTTGCTGCTCGTCGTGTCCATCCAAGGCAATTCATCGATGAAAACCACTTTTTTGTTTTCCTCAGAAGCCTCTAAAAGATGCTCCAACTGATGAAAAGCCTCAAACCAGTCCTTCGGCGTTCGGATTTTTTTTGCACCATACCGTTTCAGAGAGTCCTTAAATTCAGCGAGTTGCTGTTCCTTTTCGACATTCGCAAGTCCCGTATGGGAAAAAGCGAAATGATTGTCGAAGGTTTCCCGTATCAAATAGGTCTTTCCAACACGCCGTCTGCCATAAACCGCGCAAAACTGCGACTCGTCTTTATCCAGTAAATCAAGCAGTTCCCGTTGTTCCTTTTCACGTCCAATCATATTGCAACATAATTTTCTGCAAAGGAAAGCAAAAAACAGATACGAAAAGTGGAAATCGTGTAAAAAAAATCACGATTTCCACTCCAAACTACAGAAATTTAGTCAGTTTGAAGTGGAAATCTATGATTTTTCAGGCGATTTCCACTCTAAACTCACCTATAAAGATTATTTCAGCACATTTTCAATGGCCATATCGAACAAACGGTCAAGCGTCAAGCCGAAGCAACGCGCCTGGGCCGGAATGATGCTCGCCTCCGACATGCCGGGAACGATATTGGCTTCGATGAAGAAAACGCCTTCGTCGCTGACAATGTAATCCATACGCACAAAACCCTTACATTCAAGCCTTTCGTACAGCATAGCCGTCGTCGCCTTGATTTCGATTTCGATTTCCTCATCAACTTCGGCAGGTGTGATTTCATCGCATTTTCCAGCGGTATATTTCGCCTCGTAATCGAAAAATTCGTTTTTGCTGCAAATTTCGGTCAGCGGGAAAACCATCATTTTGCCATCATATTTCATGGCACCGCAGCCAAATTCACGGCCACTGACAAACTTTTCGCACATCACCTGACCACCAGCCGCCATTGCCTTTTCCATGGCCGGAACGAATTGTTCCATTGTCTTCACCTTCGACACACCGACACTTGAGCCATTGCAAGTCGGCTTGATGAACAAAGGCAAACCCAATTCATCCACAATTTGCCGAGCATCATACCTTTCACCTTCATTGACCAAGACCGAAGGTGACACGTTGACATCGTAGGAAGCCACCACACGCTTGCAGAAATCCTTGTGGAAAGTCAGGGCGCAAGTGGTCAAATCGGACGAAGTGCAAGGAATGCCCATCAGTTCGAGATAACCCGACAGCGGACCATTTTCGCCCGGCACACCATGAACGGCATTGAAAGCCACATCGAAAACGATTTTCTTGCCATCGACACAGATGGAGAAATCGTTTTTATCAATGTCGACCTTGGTTCCATCGTCCAAAAGGCCATACCAGCCTTTCTTCGAAACCACCAGAATGTAAGACAGATACTTTTCAGGGTTCAGGTTTTTCTTCACCACATGGGCGCTATTGACGGAGATTTCAAACTCACCGGAATCACCGCCGCAGATAATTGCTACGTTTTTCATATATCGTTAGATTTAAAAATTCAAGATTTAATATTTAAAAATTGGCTGTCAGTTCTCGGTTTTCAGTTTACAGTTTTCATTTTTCGGTTTGCCAAATACTGAGAACCGATAACTGAAGACTGAAAACCAGCCATCAAACTTCTTTCAAGATAAAACTTTCTGTTTCAACGACTTTTTTTCCTATTTTTGTCGGTTTAAATTAGCAAACAATAAAAACGCTCAAATCGAGTTTTAAATAACGCCGCAAATTTAGTAAAGTATGGGACACTTTGAGTTTTTAAAGCAAAAGAAATTCTACATTCACCTGCTGATTATCATTTTGCTGTTTTTCGTCCTTATGTGGATAACATTCAGGTCGTTAGATGGTTATACGCGTCACGAAAAGGTTTACACGATGCCAAATTTCATTGGTCAGAACTACCTTGAAGTGCAGGAAGAATACGACCGCGACTTCAATTTCATCCTCATCGACAGTGTTTATCCAAAAGGCGAAGAGCCCGGATCGATTGTCCAGCAAGACCCTTTGCCCGACTCAAAAGTGAAAAAAGGACGCAACGTTTATTGCATCATCGTGGCCGTGATGCCTGAAAAGACAGAGATGCCCAATCTGAAAAACCTTTCGTTGCGACAGGCTGTCGGCACGCTTGAATCAAACGGTTTGGAAGTCGACAAGCTGATTTACGAAGATTATTTCGCCAAAAACGCCGTCATTGAGCAACTTTATCAAGGTCAAGTCATCGAGCCAGGAACCGAAATCGTGAAAGGCAGCAAAATCTCCTTGCGCGTTGGTTTCGGTCAGGACAAAAAGAAAATCGAGATACCGAACCTCATCGGTCGCCCGGCTGTCGAAGTCAAGCGTTTGCTGAATGTTGCAGGGCTGAACCTCGGGGAAGAGTTTTTCGACGACAGCGACAGTCTGCAATACATGAAAGTATCGAAAATGAAGCCTGGTCCAAGTTCCGCTTTGGTGGAAGCCGGCACATTTGTCAACATCTGGTACCGTTCAAGCAAGAAATTCGATTTCGACAAGGAATACAAGAACCTCTTGCACGAGGATTCCATCAACAACAAGCCAAGTTTAGAGGAAATTGAAGAAATTGAAGAAGAAGCAGAAGAAAACATTGAAACCACAGACATTGAATATGAAGACGAGTTTTAAAATAGCCGCTTTGGCACTTATTTTGGGCTTTTTCGCCCGTCAATCGCAAGCTCAGGAGATCCTGACGGGATTCCAATCCGGAGCGAAGCCCACCCCATCGGCAAAAACCACCAAAAGCCCGGTAGTGACTTTGCCGTTTCTTGATGATTTCAGCAAGTCGGCCATCTATCCTGATGCCACGAAATGGACGGACAGAAACGTTTTGGTCAACGATGGTTTCCCTTTGAATCCGCCAACGCGAAATGCTGTCACTTTGGACGTTCTCGACGAAAACGGCAAAGTCTACGACTATGCCATCAGCAACCCGTTTGTCGCCGAATATCTCACCTCGGCACGCATCCGCCTCGACTCCATCTTTGAGCCCACACCAAGAGCCATCACTCCCGCCGATTCGGTCTATTTCAGTTTCTATTTCCAACCGCAAGGCAACGGAAACGCACCGGAAGGACAAGATTCGCTCGTCCTGCAATTCGGCACCACAACCGAAAGGCAAGAATTTCTTTACATTGATTACCAACAAGTTGACATCCAAGAGATTTTCGACATAATGCAAGTTGACACGCTGTTTCCAGGCGATACCGTTTGGAGTTTCGGCTGCTGCAATCCAAATCTTTTCGCCATCATCGACGACACGCTGACCCACGTCACGCAAGGCAGCATTGCCATGCCATGCGATTCCATTTTTGAAACCGTCGCCGACACTACCTGGTACCACATTTGGAGTGCTCCCGGACAAACTTTAGAGCAATTCATGGCTGAAAACAACGGACAATATTTCAAGCAAGTCATGATTCCTATTACCGCCCCACGTTATTTCCGTTCCGATTTCTATTTCCGTTTCTATAACTACGCCAGCATAGTCAGCTCATTGCAGCCGAGCGGTCGTGGCAACGAAGACAATTGGAACATTGATTTGGTCTACCTAAACATCAATCGCAGGAAAGACGACGGTTCAATTCCAATGTTGGCCTTTTCGGGCAAAGCACCAAGTTTCCTGAAACGCTATCAGTCCATGCCTTATTCACAATATAAAGTCATCAACACTGCTGCTATCAGCGAGAGTTTCTATCTAAGCATTGCCAACCTTGATAATCAGGAACACACCTTGAATTATTACTATACCGTCAACCAAGTCAATGGAAATCAGCATTATAAAAGAGAACTGGAAGCCACAGCCATTGCACCATACCAGCAAATCGGTTTCTTGCCTTGCAGCAATGATTCCGAATCGCCAGCCTGCCCATACGTTGGTCAAGCCTTCAGCATCGATCCGTTGCACGACACGGCTTCCTACATGATTCGCCATTACATTTACGATTCAACCGCCATGCCACCAATGATGGATTCTTTGATTTGCCGCCAAGGTTTCTATAATTATTTTGCCTACGACGACGGAACACCCGAACTCGGCTACGGCATTGAACCCGCCAACGGAAGTTTTGCCACAAAGTTTGAATTGGTCAGTCCCGACAAAATTTGCGGTGTGCAACTCCTTTTCAATCACACACTTCACGATGCCAACGACAAATATTTCGACATCGTCATCTGGAAAGAACAAAACGGACATCCAGGAGAAGAAGTCTACCGCATGAAGAACCAACGCCCACGTTGGGAAGAACAGCCCTACAAATTCAGTTATTACGAATTTGACAAAAAAGTCGACATGACAGGCATTTTCTACATTGGCCTTGTGCAGCAAAGCAGCGGTGTCATCAACATCGGTTTCGACTCTTCAAACGACAACCGCGAATACACGTTCTACAACGTGACCGGCTCGTGGATGCAAAGCCAGTATCCGGGCAGCATCATGATGCGTCCAGTGATTGGCGAATCCTATTATATAGGTGTAGATGAGCAAAACACAAATGCCATCAGCCCTTACCCGAATCCTGCTTCTTCAACATTGAATATCAGCGGCATAGAAGCATCGGAAATCGGCAGCATCTGCCTTTACGACATAATGGGA
>JAGHSL010000113.1 GCA_018065885.1 Candidatus Limimorpha equi | reverse complement strand
GGCCTCCAGTCAACCCCTGACAGGGATAAGACAAGGATGGTAAACCTACTTTAGGGATAACGACAAATAGTCAACTTTTATCAGTAATAATTTATTAATCCGAGTCAACCTAAATCAGGAAAGTACATAGCGCCTGTGTTTCTTACCCATAATTATTCTCAATTATGAATTCTCCACATCATACGGCTCAATGCAAATCGCTATCTCAACCGCTTTCTTGATCAGACCCTTGCCGTCGCACACCGGGCACATTGTCTGACCCATCATGCGGCCAATTCCGTGGCAGTTCCTGCACAGCTCAATCCTGTCATATCTGTACTCTTTCTTCTTTGTCATATTCTTATTTCAATTTTTTGATTGATTACTTCACTTTAATCTTTATAACTTTCCACTCTACGGCTTTCCACTTTCAACTTTCCACTCTACAGCTTTCCCTTCACATACGCATCGTGTGCTGCCGCATGTTTCACACGCTCCATCGCCTTGGCAGTCGTGCAGCTTCTTTCCGCGCCGAAACCGTTGTCATTACGCTTCTGTTCATCTTCGCGCCATGCAACGTATGCCTCGCACTTCTCCGCCATGTAGTCCGTGAAGGCCTTCGTCACCATCGGAGCATTCAGTCCTCCGAACACTTGCCCTGCTTCACCTGAGGCAAGTCTGTCCATCACAATCTGTATGTCCGCAAAGTTCCAGCTCATGTCGTCATCCAGAAGCATCCGTGAGATCTGCTTCGCAAGCGTTGCCAACGCTTCAGGCTTCATCGGGCGCGCCACATTACACATGTCCTCAGTCAACGTCAGATGGGTCAGGATGACGGCAGATAGCGTCCGTTCGTCAAAGTGACGGGCAAACATCTTCACCGTCGTCAGTCCGCTCCCAACCGATTCAGAAGCCGTCCGCGCAACGCCTGAAGCATTGGCAACCACCGCAACCGCAGCAATTGGGAAACCATCTTCACCGGAACCATGCCGGAGCATACGCTGCGCAACCGGGCAATGGGCAACGCTCTCGTCGTGTATTGCCACCGCCTGGCCCGCTGATTCGCGCAGTGCCAGCTCTCCGTTACAGATAGCTGTAGGCTTGTTGTTGTCTTGCATTTCCATTGTTGCTTTTGATGTTGCAATAGATTATTTCGAAGTCGTTGTTCAGCGCGTTGGGGTTGAAACGGTTCTCGAAATACCACTGGTTCTTCATCGTGCTTACCGCTTCGAGGAATGCACGAAGGTTCTGCAGCCGCAACGCGTCAGTAACAATCATCACTCCGCTTTCAACAATGCGTTCCTCTATCTTCAGCAGAAGTTCCTTCATGGCCTTGAAGTCGCGTGGAACGAACTTGTTGTTAGGGGCGTAATTCACACCCTTCTTCTGCCTGTAAATCTCCGAAAAGGCATACAGCGCCTCATACACCGGCATTGTAGGAACGTTGTCGTCCTCAGTCGGGCGGCGGTCATCCTTGATGCTCGCAAGTATGCGGTTCACAAGCTGAATCTTTTCGTTCTTTTTCAGAAGAACGGCAGCGTCGAAAATCTCTTCTAAATTCATAATTACGTATTTAAACTGCCAAATTTCACTGTCATTGGGTAACGGGCCATCTGCCTTATTTCCTTCGCCTTGCGCCTCGCGCATTCGGGGCATGTGTCGCCCCAAATGCGCGCGTCGTATTCGCAGCCGCAAACCGGGCAAACCGCCCATATTTCGTGGTTTAGGCTGATCTCAATAGTTTCCACTTCATTCCTCTTTCTTCGGTTCAACATAGAATGTCTCGTCCTGAGTCACCGTGATGCCGCACTGCGCCATCTTTTCGCCCATGCCTTCCGCATCGCGGTCGGCAAGCAGCTTGTCCTTCGCAATCTCCTCAGTCGTGCGGATGAACGACGGGAGGAACTCGCGCACCAGGTTAAGTGCCGACGCCCATGTGAAGCCCTTCATAGTCTTCAGCTTCGGAGTGCCCGTGCGGAAACCGATGGTTCCGTGAGCCATGTCCAGGCTCTTTTTCTTGGTGAATAGCTCAGCCTGGTTCTCCACGGCGTAAGCCTGCAACGTGTCAAATGCCTGCTCGCGCTCATCCGAAAGGCGCGTCAGTTCGTCGGCGTGTTTCTCGCGGATCTTGGCGCACTGAAGCTCCACATCAGCGTTGATTTTGTTGATTTGTGCGTCGGCCTTCGCATACTGGGCGAAAGCGTCGTTGGCCTGTTCAGCCGTAATGCCCTGAATAAGGGTCTTCTTCTGTCTTGTTGCCATGATTATCTGTTTTGAAATTTGTTGTTTGAACAATGGAAATGACTGAAAATGTGAGGAGCTTTGATGCTCTTCACGTTGGGAGTGCCGTTCTTGTCAAATTCGGTAACGGTCTTTACAAGCTGCCGGCAATATCCGGCTGTCTTGTTGTAAGGTTTTCCGTCTCTGTCCGAGACGAAATGGCGGCAGTTGCCGCACAAATGTTCTGTCTGTTTCTCTTTTGCCATTTTTAATTACTGTTTAAAGTCTGTTTAATTGTTTATATATCTGAACTCTCCATACAAGAGCAATACAGGCTCGCCAACGCCCATTACCCATTCCCCGCGCGAATCCTCTTCGTCTTGCGGTGGCGCGATGATGTCATGCACCGAGCCATCGGTCAGATTCCCGAATGCCTTGCCTACGGCTCTGCAATGAATCACTTTCACCTGTCTTTTTTCGTTTTCGCATACTCTGATTTCCTTCTCTTCAAAGTGTTCGCAAGCCTTTTGCGACATGCGGGTGTCTAATTTGTAATACATGCACAACGGTCTGTTGTAGTCGAATGTCATGTCCGAAAGCGTCTCAAAAGTGAGATGTTTACAATCTTTGCAAGTCTTCATTTCTAATTGATTTTTAAATGATTATTATGTTGAATTTTAAATCTTAAATCTTTGAATATTTGAATCTTAAATCGCCTTTCATTTACCGCTGAATTTCGCCGCGCCTTCCTCCCAGATTATATAGTCAATGCCGCCGCCAAATCTGCTCTGTGGGTGCGCCATGTATCCCTCAACGTATATCTTCACGAAAGCATCGTATTTCACCGAATTCGCCACCGCACCTTTCGGCTTGCCGCCGTCGGCATGGCTCACGAACACAAACAGCTTCGAGCGGAACTCATCCCTCAGCGTCTTGTAATCCGAATAGGTCAGGCCGGTATATTGCAACGAATCGATGATGACAACCTTGGCCGAGCGTTGCTTCTTCAGGCGGGCGCGAAGCTCGTCAACAGTCTCTTTGTCGAGCAAAACGAAATTGCGCTTTACATCAGAGAACCCGACATCCTCAATGGCCTTCTGCATCGATAGAGACAGACCTTCCTCAAGACTGTCGTAGGCCACCTTCACGTGCTTGGCAAGCGCCTTGGCCAGCTGAAGCGCGAAACGCGTCTTTCCGTTGGCCGAATTGCCCCAGATTATCCACGAGCCTGTCAGCTCAACCTCGCCAAGTGCCTCCCCGAAACCACCGTCCAGACGGTAGGTCGTAGCCTTGTATTCGCGTATGTCTTTTATCGTGAGCGCTCTCTTCATATCAATTCAAACTGATGGTTGGCAATGCGTTTTTCGCCGCTTCCTGACGCGCTCTTGCGGCACTCTGTTTCCGGCAGAACTCGTTATATATCCTCACAAGGTCGCCATCCTTGATGTCGTTGAACCTGTCGCACCCTGCGGCACGGCAGGCAACGCCCTTCACATAGTCGGCTTCCCATTTCAGGCCGCACAGTTTGCCATATTCCGTTATCGCCTTCAGAACGCCCTTGCGGTGCTTGTCTATCACGCCTTTCGGCTGACGATGAGGATGCTCCTGAGCCTTGTGAACGAATTGGTCTAAATAGCGTATCAGGTTCATGCACTCGATGAAACTCATCTCGCTGGTGTGTTCTGTCCTGTTACCCGTGAACCGCATCACAAGCTCGCCAACGCAATCCTTCAGGTCAAGCTCGCCCAAAAGCCAATACAGGCGGCGGTTCTGGTTTATCGTGCGTTTGTCTGTCATATCTCTATTTCGCTATATTGTCCACTGTATTTGTCGCGGAGTTTTGCTTCACGCATCTCCTGTTTCTCCCTGTAAGGGCCCATCTCACGGTTTTCCTCACAGAGGCTTTTGTACGCCGCCAGGCTGCGCTCCCTTATGGCGTTCTCAAACTCAACGCATTTGTCGCTCTCGCTATTGAACCCGCCAAGAACACGCTGCATCTGCTCGACAGATTGGAACACAAACGAGAGTTCCTCTATCGTGCATCCTCGGCACGGCTTGCCTTTCGTCATACATTCAATCAGGTAACATCCCGATACGTCAAGAAAATCGGCAACACCGTCAAGACCAATAACCAGGCTTATTTTCCCATTCCGGTCGGTCACCCTATATTGCTTCTTTTTATTCATCACTTTGCCTCCTTCCCCTTCAAGATGGCGTGAACCTTGCGGCGCACACGGCGCAGGTCGCTTTCCGAATCGTTTATCACAAGGTCGATGTCGCGGCGGTCGGTCACGCCGTTGGCCTCGCAAACCGCAATGATGTCGGCTGCGCTCACGCCTTTCAAGGTGACGCACTTGCGTCCTATGCGGCTCCAGATCTCGTTGTAGCCCTTCTTGTTTGCCTTCACCCCCTTGCGGATGCGAAGCTCAAGGTGGCTTGTGGCCACCATGAGCAATCCGCACTCGCCCTCAAGGGCATTATATAGAGATATGAAAAAATAGAGTACCTTGTCGCTCAGCTTGTCGGCCTCGTCCAGTATCAGCATCGGGCTCTCCTGCATCTTCAGGTGACGGACAGCCTCCATCATCATTTCGTTCACGCCAAGACCGGCGGCATCGCGTCCCATCGCCTGAAGCAGTTCGTTAAGGAACGCCTTCCTGTTCCAATACTCGTTGCAGCACAGCATATACACCTGCTTGTTCGAATTGGTGTATTGACGAAGCGCGAAGGTCTTGCCGCTTCCGGCTTCGCCTGTAACGGCCATCACCAGGGCGTTTTCCTGAACATCCGAAAGTATGCGCATCAGCGTCGTAAAGTCGCGTGTCGCAACCGCGTTCCATTTCTCGTCCTTGTAGCCGATTTGCGCCGCCACGTTGCGCCACATCTCGTCCTTTATGAGTTCCCACTTCCCGTTCAGCATCTGACTGATGGTGGCCGAACTCACGTTCTTCATCGAATTGGCAGCCTTCGCCTGGCTGTCGTAGCGCTCGCAGTACCCGCGAAGCGCGTTAGCAATCTGTTGTTTCTTAATGTTTTCCATATCTCTCTATTATTAAATTGATTAGTACATGTCGTAGAAATTGTCGTCATCTGCCACCTCTTCGAGTTGGGCAGCTGCAAGCCTTGCCTTTGCTTTCGGCAGTTTGTGCTGGCCATTGCTGTCCGTTATGAGCAGCTTGCTCAAGGTCGTCTGCTCCAGAATGTCGCGGGCGCGCTCGTTCTTTGCGCTCAGGTCGTCGGCCATTTCGCTTTCCTTGCGGCGGTTGAAGTCCATCACCCGCTGCAGCTGCTCATAGTCGCCTTCGCTGCGGTCGGCAAGCGCCATCGGCTGTATGTATTTCTCTTCAAGCACATACTGAAGCGTGCCGTCCTCGTTCACCGCCAGCGCATAGTGCATGTCGTCAGGGTCGTAACGAAGCGCCCAGCGCACCGAGGCGTATTTGCGGAAATGAGTGTCGAAGCAGTCGTAGTCCATCTTGCGGCCACCTATCGTGGCGCGGATTCCGCTCCCCTGAAGCAGGTAGCGCGACTTGCTCTCAATGCCAAACGTGTATAGGTATTGTTCGCGGCTCATCTCGCGCAATCCTTCACTGCTGAATTGCGAAACGTAGGCCTCACGCAGCTCCTTCCGCTCCGCCATGATGAATGATACAACCTGGCGGCAAACCCCGGCAAAATCCGGGAAATCCTTCTTGTATTTGTTTATGAATTCCACGTTGGGCTGCAGTTCCTTCCGGCTCGTTATGCCGAAGCCGCTCCAGTTCGTCTGCATCTGGCAGTATTTCTTGTTGAAGTATCCGAACCAAGGCTCTATGATTTTCGCCTTCGCGTTTTTCACACGGGCAGGCGTCACCTTGTCGGCCACCACCTGATAGGTCGGGTTCAGCGTCTTCATGCCGAAATGGTCGCTCTGTAGCTGGTCGAAGCAGTACATCTTCCCGAACAGGTGTTCCGTCTCGCGCATCGCGTCGCGCAACGCCTCCTTGATCAGTGCCGGACTTTCGTTTTCGCCGATGCTGAATCCGAGCGGATATTTCGTGCAGGCATCCAGCACAACCACCATCGTCAGGCGGTTGAAATAGGTCGTAGCGCCTCTTTCAGGCTTCTTCTGGTACATCAGTTCGATGTCCCAGCCATCCATCGTGCAGAATAGCAGCGGACGGGTCGGCATCGAGCGTTTCACCTGCATTTCGCGGTTGGCCCGGTAGTATTCCTGTCCGTGGCGGCGTGCGCAGATCAGGTCGTCGCACTTGTCGCGCCAAACGGCCACCGCGCCTTCAGAGATTTGCTTCCAGCCCATCTGCGCCGCAATCATGTTGTAGAGGCGGCTCACCTGAGCGTTGTCCAGGTTGCGCGGGTCGCTCATCAGCGTCACCAGCATCGCCTCCTGGTTCTCGTCTGCAACCTTGGCCGCATTCTTGCAGCCGTTGGTGTAGGCCTTGTGGATCAGGCTCTCGTAGCCGCTTTCCATATACCTCTGGTATTTGCGCTCCAGCGAGCGGGCGTTGGCCGGCAATGTGTGCGGGAAAATGCTCTTGTCAAGTTCCTGCACAGTCTGTGCTATCTCGTCCCAGAACCGCGTCGCGCGGCTGCCCAAGGCCCGCCGTTTCGAGTTGCGCTCCGAAATCAGACGCCCGATGGCATCCAGCACAATCGAGTTCGTGTAGTACTCCTGACGTTTGTCTGTTGGAAGGTGGCGGTCGTCGTCAACCATGTAACGGTCGAAAAACTCCGTCGCCTTTGGCGAATGCTCGATGCGAACCGCAATGGCGTTCTGCCGCGCAGCCTGCCTCACATCGCCCACAATGGCCGTGACCGCCTTCTTGTAGCGGTCGGGCATCGAGTCGAACGCAACCAGCGCAGGCGTGTTCCGGCAACCGCGCCGAACAACATTCAGGTCGCCACGACGTGAAAGAGAATCATAATTGCATTTCGACACAATCCCTTGCTCAATCATCCATACGGCTTCCACCGTCAATATGTTGTTGTAATACTGCATCTTTTCGCTATCTTTGCGGCTTCAATTCAGTTTGCCATGCTCAATATTCAGAATAAATGTCTTCGTGTCGATTTTGCCTGCCTGATGACCTTTCCAGGAGAGGCTGAAGAAGCTTCACGGTCTCGGTCAGATTTCTTACATGTAAACAAAAGATTTCTAAACGGTCTAAATCGGCGATTCCGCTTATTCCTTCCCTGCCCATCCTTGACACAATTGAAACACCCCTCTCTACAATACGAACTTGTTCAAGAAGATACTCTGATAGTTCGCTTTTCTTTTCAGTATTGCAACCTGCGCGACGCTGACCTGATGATTGATTTCTTGAAATCGGCCTTTGATGTAATCTGTTTCCAATACTACAGGCTTGACCATTGTTTTGATTACTGCCTGTGTGACTGTTAGTTTTCTTGCTCATATTACCGTCTTTTGCTTTCCTCTGCGACGTTAGTAGAAGAGCCACTGCCGTAGTGCCCGCAAAGCCCTCCTTCACCAGTGCGTTCTTGATTTCCGTTCCGGGTAGCCCGGCTTCATACATGCTGTCCGACAGCCTCTGGCCTTCGGCTTTTCGTATTTCCATTTCTTTTGTCATATCTCTTTTTCTTTTAGTTAGTTAATGTCTTGTGCGCGGGCGTGGACTCGAACCACGCTAATGTGGGAGTTTTGCGGGCGGCCTATCCCATTAGCCGCCTATCCGCGCTGCCATCCCGGGCTTTTTATCTTCCCTTTGCTCCCCGGCGTGGACTCGAACCACGCTAATGGCCAAGGCTTTTAATCCTCCGTGCCTATCCGTTTAGCACGCTATCGGGGACACCCTCAAAAAAACAATATAAAGATCATGGGTTTCTCACTCCTCAGGATACGGGTCCGGGTCGTCCTCGCGTTCCGCCTCATGCTGCCAGCAGAAAAGCCTTTCCGATCCATGCGCCAGCCATTACCAAGGCGACACCCGCCAGGCGGATCCCGATTTCGCAAGGCGAGCCGTCAACCACGCTCATCATCATCGCTCCGGCAAACCCGATGGTCAGTCCGGCAGCTTCTCTCAATGTCAGTTGTTTTTTCTTCATATTTACTCCTTGTTTAAATGGTTATTAAATTCAATCCTTCAGTTCCTTTGCCCCGTAGTCGCGTATTGCGATTGCGCGGATGCGTCTTGCTGTGGCGGTGTCGCTTTTGCCGCGTATGGCAACGCTCACCGTATGTTCGCTAACATTGAGTCGTCTCGAAATCTCCTTTCCGGTACCTTTTTTTGTGTGAAGTTGTGTTGTCATTTTTTTCTATATTTGTCGCGCTGTTCAATAATTGAAACAACGCTGCAAATTTAGACAATAATCTAATACAAACAAGAATTTTTGAGAAAAAAATCTAAAATTATATGGGAGCAAAATCTAATTTATTGAAATATTTGGATTTAGCAAATGAAAAAAAGAAGGATTTTTATCTAAAAACAAAGCTTTCTAATGGATTTTTGGATAAAAACGAGAATATTTCATCTAATAATATAGAGATTATAATCTCTGTTTACCGAGATTTAAACCTGTATTGGTTGATAACAGGCGAAGGGGAGATGCTGCGTGATGAACGGCCACAATCGGTCGGAAAAAAGGATGATCGAGACGAAACCAAGGAACTTTTGCGCGAAAAAATCAAGGATCAGCAGAAAATCATCGAACTTTTGGAGGAAAAAGTGGAGGCCCTCAAGGGGGAAATTGCCCTTCAGGAAGGTGTCGCCTCTGCCGGTGCTGCGGGTTAGCCAGGATCAGGCGGGCATCAAGGATAGTGTTTTTCTATCCAAAAAAAGACTAAAACATGATTTAAACGCTTATTTATCAGTGTTTTAAACCTATTTTTTTACTTGCTGAAAAAACAGCATAAAGGGTGCAACTCGTTACGCAGCATTATAGTAGGTGGTATTCTTCGGCATTTTTTTTTCGTGTTTTGTATGCCCATTTGTATGCCCATTTGTATGTCCAATCGTGTTTTTCATTCAAAAAGTACAGGAATATGGGGAAAAAAAACGCCGTTCAAATGGCATTGTAAGGCCATTCAAACGGTGTGTTCCGCATCACGTTCCCGGCGTCAGGAAAATGGCAGGAAACTTGGCGTAAAGAGTAGTTTTTACAGTGTTTTACGGTTCTTTAATGCACAAAAAAAGCGGTTTTCCACCGCCACAGCTATAAGTCTTTACGCAGCAATTATACTTCCGGCTGCTCAACTTTACCCTAAATTATAGCAATTGCACCTTTCTTGTACTTTTCGTTTTTTGCCATTATGCTGCAACTTGCTAAAAATCAGCGTTTTTTATTTTCGTTTTTGTATTTTTCTTTTTTATCCCCTTAGATACGCTTTTGATTGAATCACACAATGAAACTTCGATGGGTCTTTACGAAAAAAACATGAATTTGCTGAAAATGAAAGAGAAAGAACAGTTATGGAAATGGATTGACGAGGATGTCGCCTATCTTGACATGGCATCGCTGACGCATAGGAATTTCAAGAAAAACTATTCGGCGATAAGTCGTGCGGCTGCCATTATCCTTGATTTGCGCAATTATCCGGATGATTATGTCGTTTTGGATATTGCAAGGAATTTTGTCCCTGAAAAATCATATTTTGCATATATCGTTTACCCTGACGTGCATTGGCCTGGCAAACTGCGATATGGCTTGTCATCAAATCTCATTGGGTCAAAGGATTGCTACAAAGGCAAACTGATAGTGCTTGTCGATGAAAATACGCAGAGTTATTCGGAATATCTTACGATGATGTTGCAGGCGAATCCGAATACGGTAGTGGTTGGCAGTCCATCGTCAGGTGCTGATGGGAATATTGATTATTTCGTTTTCCCTGGAGTCGTAATAACGATTTTTACATCATTGGGTGTTGTCTATCCTGATTTGTCGCCAACGCAACGGACAGGTATTCGCGTTGATTATCAAGTTGAACCGACCCTTTCAAGCATTAGGGAAAAGAGAGATGTGATTTTGGAAAAAGGCATAGAGATAGCGTGCCTCTATGCGCCAATCAATCCTTGATGAACTAAAATGAAAAGCACAAATATTTTGGTATTTTTGGACTTTTAGCACTAAAACATTTCGGTATTTTTGGACTTTTTGCACAAAAACATTTCGGTATTTTTGGACTTTTTGCATAAAAACATTTTGGTAATTGAAATAAACGCATTGCTTTTGCACTGGAAATCAAGTGCTTTTAAGCAAGACGGACAAACGCTTCTCGTTCCCGTTTATTTGACACCGTTTTTGTAATGTCTTTTTCTTGTGTTTGATTTTGTATAAAATGTTGATTTATAATAAGTAATATAAAATCGAGTGTTTTGATACAGGGCTAAAACTTGAAAAAAAATGCAGTTTTAGCCCAGAATCTCGCTTTTTATTTCTATTTTTGCTGGGGTAAAATGAATGGAAAATGAAGAGAATCGTTGGCAGAACGGATGAAATCAACAGCCTTTCGGAGTACATGGCTTCGGGGCGGGCTGAATTTGTCGCATTGTATGGCCGCCGTAGGGTGGGGAAGACTTTCCTGGTGACATCCTATTTCGATAACAAGTTTGCGTTTGATACCACAGGCGTCATTGGCGGCGACAAGAAAGAGGAACTGAAGGCATTCTGCACATCTTTAGCGTTTTACGGCTACGATGGCAAGCAGCCGAAATCGTGGATGGATGCTTTTGCAGCCTTGAGGACTTTGCTCGAAAAACGCCGCAAAAAAGGCCGTTGCGTGGTTTTCATCGACGAACTGCCTTGCTTCGACACGCCGAAATCGGGGTTTGTCCATGCTTTCGATTATTTCTGGAACAGCTGGGCGTCGCGGCAGGACAATTTCTTCCTGATAGTTTGCGGTTCGGCAACTTCGTGGATGGTGAGGAATATCATTGATAATCACGGCGGCTTGCACAACCGCATCACTCATGAACTGCACTTGCATCCCTTTACGCTGAAAGAGACCGAAATATATCTGAAATCCAGAAAGTTCCGCTGGAACAGAATGATGGTTTTGCAGTGCTACATGATGTTTGGCGGCGTGCCGTATTATCTGAGTCTGCTGAACGCAAATTTGGGTTTTGCCGAAAATGTCGACAAGTTGTTTTTCTCGCCCGATGCTGAATTGCGCAGGGAATACCATAGGCTTTACAAGTCGCTGTATAGGAATCCCGACCGTTATATGGAAGTCGTGGAACTGCTTTCCGAAAGTAAAAAAGGCTTGACGCGAAGCGAAATCGCTGAAAAACTGAAGGTTAAAAATAATGGTCATCTGTCGGATATGCTGGAGGATTTGGTGAATTGCGATTTCGTGAGGCGGTATAATGTCACCGAAAAGCGCGTCAAATCGAATGGCGGCATTTACCAGTTGATGGACTTTTACACGCTGTTCTATCACGCTTTCGTGAAGCGGAACAAGACCGACCAGTCGTATTGGAGCCATACCATGGGCCGCCCGATTCAGAACACTTGGTTCGGCCTGACTTACGAGAAAGTCTGCATGGCACATATTCCGCAATTGCTGAATGCCTTGCATCTCGACAAGATGCATGTGGAATACTATTCATGGAGAAGCCGTGAGGCGGAAGAAGGTGCGCAAATCGACTTGATTCTCGACCGCGCCGATGACATGATTGACATTTGCGAAGTGAAATATTCGCAGAACGAATATGTGCTGACGAAACACGAAAGCGAAAGGATTGCCAACAGGGTGGGTGCTTTTCAGTGTGAAACGCAAACGCAAAAGGGTGTGCAGGTCACAATGATTACTACAAAAGGATTGAAGAAAAATTCGTATTTTGATTTTGTTCAAAATGTTGTAAATCTTGAAGATATGTTTGTTTAAGTGCTTTGATACTGGGCTAAAACTTGAAAAAAAATGCAGTTTTAGCCCGGTATCGCAACATTCCTTGCTTGCAACCTTGCAACCTGTTTCCTGCAAAAGCAATTATTCTTACATTTGCGGCATCGTTTCACAAAATTCTAAATCTATGGAAGAAATACTTCGCGTGGAGCATCTCTGCAAGACTTTTGAACTCTCACGCAAACAACAGAAAATTGAAGGCACGACATGCACGAAGACCGTTGCCGTCAACGATGTGTCGTTTTCGGCCTACAAGGGTGAAATCTTCGGCCTTCTGGGGCCTAACGGCGCTGGCAAGACTACCACTTTGCGCATGTTGGCCACCCTCGTCGCTTCTGACAGCGGCAACGCTTTCGTCAACGGATGCTCGGTGGTCGCCGAACCTGAAAAATGTGTGCGCAAATCGGCTTCCTCACCTCGAAACTGAAACTCGATGATTTCTTCACCCTCAATTGCCTCTTCGATTTCTTCTCGCAGCTCTATGGCATCGACCCGATGCATTTTTAGCGGACACCATAATTTCTTTTGCCAAAAACACAAATATTGTTGAAAAAGGAGTAAATTTGCAACCCAAATGTAAATGAATCAAATCAAAAAAAGTTATCGTATGAAAAAGTTTTACTTGTTAATTGCAATGGTGCTTTTCAGCTTCATCAGCCTGAAGGCACAGATTGAAACACCTGAAAATCTTCACGTTTCACCGACAGGTTGGGCCCAATGGGTCAGCAACGCAAATCCCGAGCAGCCCGAATATGGCGAGACGTTTTCTTACTCTTTCAACTTGAGCATTGCCGGCTGGACCTTGATTGACGGCAACAACGATGGCAGAACCTGGCAGGTCGGTTTTGACCCATTTGGCGGAGTAGGTGCTTATTGCGCCACCTCCTCGTCGTCTGATGGATATGAGTCATATCACACTGACGATTTCTTGGTTTCAAAACAGGTGATGATTGGCCAAAAATCAGTTCTGACTTACGAAATTACAAGCCATTGGAGCAACCCGCGCGACCATTATGGCGTTGCAATTTCAACGGCAAGTCCTACCAATCCTAACGATTTCACAGTCATTTTCGATGAAAAGGCAGCCTACGGATGGCAGACCAAGACCATTGACCTTAGCGCATACGCAGGTCGTTATGTCTACATTGCCTTCCGCCATTACGATGCCAACGGATTTAAGCTTGACCTGAAAAACGTGGAACTCGGTAATACGGCAAAGAGAAATTTCATCGGCTTCAACATCAAACTTGACAATGAACTTGTCGCTCAGAATGTTGCTGACTGCCATTATCAGTTCGAAACAAGCAATCTTGTTGAAGGTCAGACCTATATGACTTCTGTTCAGACTGTTTTCGATGAAGGTCAAAGCGATTGGGCAAACTACATGTGGATCTATTCAGCCTGCGACAATTACGAAGGCCATGAATATGTTGAAGTTGAAAACTTGGGCAGTCAGGTTATCGTTTCCTGGGAAGCTGAGGAAGAACTTGAAGGAACGTATCTGAATTACGACGATGGCACCAATGAGGAAGGCCTCGGCCTGATGGCAGGCACCCCGATTTATTGGGCAATCTATATTCCGGCCGAGAGCCTTGCACCATACGAAAATTACAGAGCCACAAAAGTTGCCATGTTCGATTATGAAGGTCATCGCGGCAGGGTCATGATTTATCAAGGCGATGAAACGACACCAGAGAACTTGCTTTACAAGCAGGATTATGCGACTACAGGTTGCGGCCAATACATTGACATCCCGTTAGATGAATATGTTGCAATCGACAACACGAAAGGCCTTTGGTTTGTAATGGTCAGTTTGACAGGTGATTATCCGGCTCCTATCGGACCAAACACTGGCGACCCATACGGACGACTCTATTCTGACAACGGCACCGATTGGTATGATTTGGCCAACAACGGCATGGATAATTCATTCAACTTGCGCGGCTACATTGAGGAAAACAACGGCATTCTCGGAACGATGGTATTCAAAAACGAAGTCTGCCTGACCCCGAAACCGATTCTCGGCAACGTGTTTGTCGACAATGAGGCAAAAGATGAATATGAATATTGCATCAGAAAAGTCTATTCATTCGATGCCAACGATCCTGAAAGATTTGCAATGTCGTGCCCGACCTGCACAACGATTACAGATGTAGTTGAGGCTGAAGGAAATGCCATCAGCATTTATCCAAATCCAGCATCGGAAACCATTACCATCGAAGGCATTGATGTTGAAAACGTCAAGGTTTACAACTTGCTCGGCCAGCTTGTCGAAACCATGGAATCGACACAGCGTATCGACGTAAGCAATTACACATCAGGAATCTATACGATGGTCATCAACGGAACCGAGACCTTGAGATTTGCAGTAAAATAAGCCTTTAGGTTTTGTATTGTATTGAAAATCAGGTGTGATTCGGCGCAGAATCACACCTGATTTTTTATCTGTATTTCATGAATCTGCAAAAAATGATACTTCCGATTGATAAGGCGATTGTGCCCGCCACCCACACCCACCAAGGTGGTTTCTTGCTTGGCTCTGCAATGCGGTCGTCAACCTTCTCAACACGGCTTTCAACGCTTAATGTATCTGTTGAGGCAGCCAGTTCGCGTCCGGTGACTGTGTGATTCGTTTCACTGCTGATGGTGGCCTTAGTGGCCTTTACTTTCACCTGTGGCGAAGGGCTGTCGTCCACGACGGTTTCCACGCTGTCGAAGACGATGTTGAGGCGGGAGGCGAGGCTGTCGCTGAGGGCGATGGCCGTGAGGCGTCGTTGCGCGAGCGACATCTCCTGTGTCTGGCTTTCCTGTTTCGTGCGTTGGCGCACCAGGGCGCAGCTCTCAAAATTCAGCACGCACATCGAAACAAGGATGGACTTTGTCACAAAACTTTCCAAACTTTTCCAAAACATTCTTTTAGGTCGGTATCGGCGCCCAACCGGGCCGCCGATGGAAGCAAGCCGGTTGGCTGCTTCCTTTTCCATTAGAAGGTTTTGCCTATGTTTTGCGTGTTTTGTGAAATTCCTC
>JAGHSL010000456.1 GCA_018065885.1 Candidatus Limimorpha equi | reverse complement strand
CGGGTTGCTTGACCGTAATCTTATCTAACGTGTCGGGATGGGCGGCGAGGTAAGTGCCAATGCCTCGCAAAACCGATTTTTCATAATCGAGAATGCTGCCATCGCCTTTTGGACCAATGTTGAGCAGGAAAACGCCGCCATGACTGACTGTGCTGAATAATCTATCCAATTGTCTTTCAATTTGTTGATTAATGTCTGGGCGCGTTATCCACGATTTGTAGCCCCACGAACCATAAAGTGATGCTGGATTGTCCCAAAAGACATCAGTGTAACCGACCACATCGCCATTGTCGGGCAAGGTGAGGTAATCGCCGTAATTGTTCATGATGCGTCCACTGATAAGGCATTGAGGTTGAAGTTTTTTCACCGTTTCGCGGAAACGTTGGCTTTGTTCGGCTGTCGGCAAGCCCATATCGAACCATAGAGTTTCGATTTCGCCGTAATTTGTCAGTAATTCAGTGAGTTGGCTCACGATATAATCTTCCAGTTCAGGCGTGATGATTTCCAATGGTGAGTAAACCTGATTGACAAATTCGGTGCAGTCGGTCGTGGTGTCGGGTTCCATTCGGGCGATGCCTTTTGGAAAATGCCAGTCGGGGAGTGAGTAATATAAGCCGAGTTTCATGTCATACTTTTTGCAGGCTTCGGCCAATTCCGCCAAGACATCTCTGCCAAATGGCGTAAAGTCAACTATGTTGTAATCAGTGGTTTGTGTTTTGAACATGCAGAATCCGTCGTGATGTTTCGTCGTGAACACGATGTATTTCATGCCGGCATCTTTCGCCAGTTTCACAATCGTGTCGGCATTCCATTCAGTCGGATTAAATTGATGTGCAACTTCCTCATAATCAACAATCGGAATCCTTGCATGGTTCATGATTTGTTCGGCATAATAAGGTATCTGTTTGCCTTGCCAAACGCCGCCCAATTCGGAATAAATGCCGAAATGCACGAACATTCCAAAGTGAGAATTGCGCCATTCGACAAGCTCGTTTTGCGTAACCGTATCGTTTTCAATGGTTTCAGTTGGCCCGTTTGATGTGTTGGTGCATGATGCAAGCAAAATCAAAGCTAAAATTATCAGATTTATGTTTCTCATTTTATAATGATTTTTCATGCAAAAATAAGCCAAAAACATCATTTTTCTGTTTTTTGTTTGATTTTTCAATGCAACATTTTTTGAATTACTTTGATTAGTAGGTTATTTTACTATTTTTGCACGGAAATAATTATTCACACAAACAACATTTTATGAAAAGGTTTATTTTTACCATAAGTTTATTACTTTCAATTTGTTACGCACAAGCGCAATGGTCATTTCAGACCTATGGCGAATTTGACCACGACCGTACGATTGGTAACAGTGCGTCTTTGGCTTTGAAGGGCAATTATCGGTTTGCCGACAACTTCCAGATGGGTGCCGGTTTGCAAGCCACAGCCGCAAGCCGTTATTCCTTGAATTTGCTTTGGCAAGTCGATTTGCTGAAAGCGCAAAGTGGCACTCTCTATTTGGAAAACCGATACCTATACCGTTTGTTTCCAAAGTATAAGACTCAGGAATTCAATGCCTTGTTGGATTTGGGATGGCGCAACCGCCATTTCAATTTCCAGTTGGGATTGTTCAATCATTACATGGCTGAAATTCCGCTCCGTCAAGACGGCGGCATGGGCACGATTTTCGAGCCTATGAATGTCGCATTTTGCATTGAGGGCAATTTGTTTGAGCAGTCGAATCCTTGGAATGTCGGTGCGCGTATTTCAAATTACCGCGATTTTGTCATGGAGCGCGTCACCTTGTTTTTTTATAGTCTGAATGGCTATTACGATTTTGAAAATGGTTTGCGCCTTACTGCTGAGGCAGGCTTGCATCCTGCTGGCGTTCTAAATCTTTCGGCGCAGCGAAACGGTGGCTTTGTAAATGTCGGATTAATTTGGAAACCTAAAAAAAGAATACTATGAAAAAGAGAAACTTATACATTTTTGCCGCTGCAACATTCATGTTTTTTTCAGCAAGTTGCAACCGCCTGGATATTGTCGGAATGATTATCAACCGCAGCGATGTGGAAGATCGCGTGAACGATTGGTTAGATTATGATGAACAAAATGGCGAACCGGTCTTTGAAAATGTTCCCGACAATTATTGCATTTATTCTTGCTCTGATGCGCATTATTCTGATAGAGATGATATTACACCTCAAGGTGAAAACGACCGTGTGTTCAAATATGTTACGGCGGAACGCAATGACAGCACTGCAATTTTCTCCATTATTGCTGGTGATTTGGCAAATGAAAGCGGTGAAACACCTTACAAGATGATTGAAAATGCGATTCGTTATAATGCTGAGAAACAGTTAAAAAACGATCCTTGCTTTACGATTATCGGCAATCATGATGTTTATTTCGATTGTGCAAAGTTCTACAAGCAGCATTTCCACACTTCAACTTATACGGTGACAGTGAAAACCGTAGGCGGTCATCAGGATTTGTTCATTTTTTTGGATTCCGGCAATGGCACCCATGGCAAGCGTCAGTTGGATTGGCTCAAGGAAAAACTCTCGCATCGCAACGAATATCGCAATTGCATTGTCGTAAGTCACAATTGGCTGTTCCGCACGAGTTACAATTACACAACGACACCGGCAGCCAATCTTCCTGAAGATGAGCAATATGATTTCATGGATTTGATGAGTGATAACAATGTTTCTCTGGTTGTCATGGGACATTTCCATGCTTGCGAGCAGCGTCAGTTCAATGGCGTTACCTACGTTATGACTGACAATTTGAATGAAGAAGATGACGAACCGAGTTACTTGATTGTGAATTGCGGTGAAAAACTGAGTTTCGAGTATAAGAATCTGTAATTTGTTTTGTGTTTGCAAAAAATTGTATTTTTGCCCGCATGAAAACGTTTTGGAAAAATGTTGAGCGTTGAGCAGTTTTTGCAATTGGTAGGAAAAGGTGAAGACTCACAGGTTGAGTTTAAGGTCAGTTTGCCGTCAAAGGTGCGCGAACTGGCGGAGGAGGTGTGTGGCTTGGCCAATGCAGAGGGCGGTTTTGTCTTTATTGGTGTTGATGATGATAATCAGATTGTTGGAGCGTCAATTGATAACGCAAAACGCTCGGCTGTCATTGATTCTTTGGGCGAAATCACGCCTCAGCTGCCGTTTGAGTTTTATCCTTTGGCTGTCGGAGGAATTGAGGTCTGGGTGGTTGAAGTGCCGAGGGGCAACAATTTGCCTTACATTTATTCGGGTAGCGTTTTTGTGCGTCAGGGGGCGACTTGCCGGAAATTGAGAAGCCGCGATGAAATGATGAATTTTTTCCGCGAATGTAATAGTTTGCATTTCGACAGTGCGCCTGTTTCCAATTTCGATTTGATGGCGGAATTAGATAAGGAGAATTTCTGCGTTTTTTGTCGCAAGGCGCGTATTTCCGATGATGTTGAGCCGTTGCAGGTTTTGCGCAATCTGAATGTTTTCGACACTCGTTCAGGCTGTCCCAAGGCTGGTGCTGTCATGTTTTTTGCAGAGCATCCTGAACACCGTTTCCCGCAGTCGTGGGTGCATTGTGTGCGTTTCAAGGGCAAGGAAAATGTGATGATTTTGGATGACAAGCGGTATTTCGGCCCGATTTATCAGCAGTATGTTCAGTCGCTTAACTGGCTGATTGACAAACTTGAATTGAGAATTGTCGTCGATGATGCGGGGCCACATAAGGAGATTCTTGAATTGCCTGAGGATGCTTTGCGTGAGGCTTTGGTGAATGCGCTCAGCCATCGTGATTATTATGAGGCTGGTGCTGTTGTTGTGATTTCCGTTTATGACGATAGGGTGGTGATTTCCAATCCGGGTGGTTTGTTGTCGGAGGTCGCTGATGATTTTGGCCATCGCAGTTTGTCGCGCAACCCGTTTGTTTTTGATATGTTTACGCGTATGCATTTGGTCGAGCAGGTGGGTTCGGGCATTCCGCGTATGTGTCGTTTGATGAATGATATGGGTCTTCCTGATCCTGTATTTAATACTAAGGGTATGTTTTCCATTACTTTTTCTAGGATGGAATCGGAAAATGACGGTGTAGAATTAAAAAATGAGGGCGTAGAAATAGAAAATGTCGGAATAAAATCCGAAAATGACGGCGTAGAACTGGAAAATGACGGTGTTGAATTAAAAAATGAGGGTGTAGAAATAGAAAATGTCGGAATGAAATCCGAAAATGAGGGTGTAGAATTGAAAAATGACGGTGTAGAAATAGAAAATGTCGGAATAAAATCTGAAAATGATGGTGTAGAACTGGAAAATGACGGTGTAGAATCTGAAAATGATGGTGTAGGAATGAAAAATGACGGTGTGGAAATAGAAAATGTCGGAATAAAATCCGAAAATGAGGGTGTAGAAATGAAGAATGACGGTGTAGAGATAAAAATCAAACTTAATAAAACACAGTCGAATTTGCTTGAAATCTTATCTCGCAATGGTGTTTTTTCGGCAAAAGACTTGACGGAAATGTTGTCGGTGTCGTTGAGTACTGTTGAGCGTAACTTGTCGTTTTTGCAAAAGAATGGTTTCATTAAGCGTGAAGGTTCTGACCGTTATGGCAAGTGGATTGTCTTGAAGAAAAAATGATTG
>JAGHSL010000409.1 GCA_018065885.1 Candidatus Limimorpha equi | reverse complement strand
GGGTTCTTGCATACGAAAGACAGGAAGCGCTACGGTTTGAATCTTTTCATTTTTGCGTTGCTTTCGGAAATTCCTTTCAATCTGTTGTTTAATAATGCTTTGACTCTCCCAAAACAGAATGTAATGTTCACATTGTTACTGGGTTATCTTGCCTTGTGCTGTTTGGATTATTTTAAGGGAAAGCCATTGATAAGTGTTTTTTCAATTGTTTTGCTGTATGTTATGACGAGGCTGATAAAGGCTGATTACGGTGCTTCGGGATACCTTTTCATTTTGTTGCTGTACGGACTTAGGAAAGAAAAAGCCATACAAAGTTTGGCATGTTCAATGTTGTTGTCAATGAAATTCATGGTCTTTCTGTCGTTTATTCCGATAAACATGTATAATGGAGAGAGAGGTTTCATTAAGACAAGATTTTCAAAGTATTGTTTCTATGCGTTTTATCCACTTCATATGCTGTTTATCTATTTACTTGCAAAATGTTGACGAATGAAAATATAAGATTTCGCAATGCAACTATTGACGATGCCGCTTTTATAGCAAAAGTGGTTCTGTCGGCCATTGGGCGTTTTGATTTTGGAGTGCAAACACCTGAAATCGAAGCCATACTGCAAAGCACCGAATCCATTTGCGCTATGGAAGACACGCTTTACAGCTATCGGAACACGCGCATTGCGGAACATGATGGAAAATCCATTGGTGGCTTGGTGGCTTACGATGGTAAGGATTATGCCGCCATGCGCGAAAAGACGTTCCGAATCATCAAGGAAAGAAATGGCATTGATTTGAATGGTTCGGATATGGAAACACAATCAGGTGAATTTTACATTGATTCTTTGGCCGTAATTCCATCGGAACGCGGCAAGGGAATAGGGAAGATGCTCCTGAAAGATATTGAACAACAGGGAATTGCAAAAGGACATTCTTGCTTTACGCTTATCGTCGATGCCACGCATCCGAAAGTGAAAGACTATTATGCAACGCTTGGCTTCGAAGTCGAAGAAACGATGAATGCCTTTGGAACTTGTTTCGTGAGAATGAAAAAGAAAACTAATAAATAACATAATATGAAGAAGTTAGCATTACTTTTAAGTTTATTGACATTTGTTTTTACAATGTCGGCGCAAGTTGAATATGTCTGCGATTTCAATGATTTTGAAACGGGGACGAGCAATATGAATGGTCAGCACGGTTGGCAGACCTCGCACATGTACACGGCGGGTTCGCCAGACTTTGATGTCGATTATGTTTCGGACGCCTTGATGACGCCCGACGAATCCATTGGCATTTGGTATGTCCACGGCGGTTCGGGCATCGGTCACATGGCAACGCGAAAAGCCACGCCCGATTTCGATTTCAATTTCCAGAATGGCGGCATCATCGACATTGAACTCGATATGCACCCAAGTTATTGGGGTACCTTCTTTGGCGTTGGTTATGATGTTGACGGCGATGGAAACATTTTGCCTTGGGCTGATAATCCTGTCGATGGCGGTGTTTTTCTTTATGCGCGTGTCGCTGATGGTACCGATAAATCGAGAGTGTATCTTCCTGACGGTTCGTATGTTGCGTTTGATTACACTGATAACGGCACTTTCAACCGTTACAAAATGTCGTTTGATTTTTCGGCATATAACGGACAAGGTTCCGTTACCGTTTTCGTGAAACCAGGATGTCAAGGTGAGTGGATTCAGCAGGCATCGTGTACGAATGTAAACATGCATTTGAATCCAGGTTCAGGCGGCATTGATGACTATCAGAAATGGGACGGCATTTTCTTCTATTGCTCGGGTTCACATGGCGGATTCGATAATCTTGTTGTGCGTCAACAAGCCGAAGGTAATGTGCAACTGATAGAAATGGATGATATTCCTAACCAATTGGTTTATAACGAACCAATCACACTTACCGCAAGTTCCACTTCAGGTCTTCCAGTCAGTTTTGAGTTGATTGATGGTCCGGCAACTTTACAAGATAATGTCCTTTCATTGACAGGTGAAACTGGCATCGTAAAGGTGAAAGCATACCAGCCAGGCGATGATTTGTGGTTGCCAGCTCCCGATGTCTTCAAGACTTTTGAAGTCGTCGACCCCGACCAATATGAACCGGAAGTAACGATTCGCCGCCCGTATGAAGGCACAAAGGTCTACATGGAAACGCTTCACCCTGTGATGCTTGTCGTTTCGGCTTACATCGAACATCCTGAAGTCGTGAAGTTTACCGATGTGACATGCAGCATCGATGGTCAGGAAATTGCGTTGCATACCGATTATCCCGATAATCCTGAAAACGGTTATTTCTATAATGTTTGGACACCAAGTGCTTTCGGCTCTTACAATATGACTGTAACCATAACACAATCAGGTGGTAAGACAACGGTATTTAACAATTCATTTGAAGTGACAAATCAGATTGAAAATACGATGGACATCCCGACTTTGCACGGTGATTTGGTTTGCACGCCATCAGCTCAGACTGTGCGCGGCGAATATGCGCTGCCATCACATGTCGGAGTCTTCAACAACATTATGGCACACTACGATCACAATTGCGTGAATGGCAACTGCGATGCATACGACAGAGTCGGCGGCGTTAGGGTCAGGAATTATCGTGGCGAATGGATGGAACTTTTCCGCTACATCACGCCTTTTGGCAAGCAGTGCGAAGACGATTTGGACATAACTGACTATACATCAGTGCTTCAAGGTTTGGTCGAGTTTGAACTTTATTTCGAGACTTGGAGCGGTTCGGGTTATAATCCGAATCTGACATTCACTTATACGAAAGGCTCGCCGGAATATCTTTATGCCGATGTCAAGGAAATTTGGTCGGGTATTTTCAGTTTCGGCGATTATGCCAACCAGCAACCGGTTCCTGTTGTGGATTACGCATTTGGCGACAAGGTTCAGGCCGCTAAACTGAAAATCACGACCACGGGACACAACTGGAGCAGTGGCCAAAACGGGACCTACAACACGGGCAATGCAGCTGAATTTTACGAGGCAACACACCATATTTTAATCAATGGCGAAAACAAATACGACCAACATCTTTGGAGGACTTGCAATCCGAATCCGGCAGGGTGTTCACCGCAAAACGGCACTTGGACTTATAACCGCAGTGGCTGGTGCCCTGGTTCCATCGGTTTGGTCTGGGATTTCGATTTGACTGATTATGTGTCGAATAGCAGCGCGGAATTGTTCTATCAGTTTGATCCGACTTATCTCGATTATTGCCACCCGAACCATCCTGACTGCATCGATGGTGTGACTTGCTCAGATTGCAGCGCACCCGATAATCCTGTTTTGCGTGTGGCTGGTAAAGTGATTACCTACAGTAATGATGAAGAAATGATTTTGAGTGTGAATCCGATTGAAACCGAGCCTTTGTTCACGGCAAAATTATATCCAAATCCTGCCAAAAACCAATTGACCATCAACACGGACTATGAAAAAGGCGCAGTCAGTGTGCTGATTGTCAATATGCAAGGTCAGGAAGTGATGTATTTCACCGTTGAAGGTCAACGCACAATTGATGTGAGCAAGTTGCCAGCTGGCATTTATACGGTTAAGATGTTGGGCGGTTGCG
>JAGHSL010000363.1 GCA_018065885.1 Candidatus Limimorpha equi | reverse complement strand
TTGATTATATGGTCTTTGCCATTCAGTCCTTTGTATGCCTGATTGATGTCGGGCATGTTGAGGAAAAAGGCGACTGGTTCACCATTGAAATAAGCGAAGTGCATGAGGCGCGGGTCGAGGATGGGTTTCAGCTGGTCGAGCATGGCGTGTGCGTGTTGCCGCGTTATTTTTGCCACGCCTGGAATGACGCCCCAAGCCTCGTTGTAGATGGTCATGAAATCGTCGGCATATTTGTAGATGTTTTTCTTGTCGACGGTCTCGAAGGTGTAGCCGGGATTGCGCATCAGGCGCTCGTATTTCTCATGAATCACGGGGCTTAGATTTTCATTGGTTACGCCCATGCCCAAGGTAAGCTGGCGGAAAAATATCTGAAAGCCGTAGTTTTCAAAGAGTTTGCCGTAGTAAGGGAAGTTGTACGGCATGTTGTAGACGGGGGCGGTGAAGCCTTCAATCAGGCAGCCCCAGAAGTAATCGCGGTCGCCGAAATTGACGGGGCCGTCCATGGCTTCCAAACCGCGTTGCTGCAACCAGTCTTTGGCCGTGTCGAACAGCAGGTTGGCGGCTTCCTGATTGTCGATGCAGTCGAAGAAACCGCAGCCGCCGGTGGGCTGTCCGTTTTCCTCGCGGGCGTAGGTGTCGGAAGTCTTCTGGTCGTAGAAGACGGCAATGCGTCCGATGATTTTTCCCTCATCAAAAAGCAGCCAACGGCAGGCCTCGCCGTGGCGGAACAACTTGTTTTTCATTGGGTTGAAGATGTTCCGAATCTCCGAATCCATAGGGCGTACATAATGCGGGTCGTCCTTATAAAGTTTGGCCGGAAAATCGAGCCATTGCTGTTCGTCTTTCTTTGTCTTTACTTCCGAAATGTTCATGATTTTTGTTGCTTTTGGCTGTTGGCAGTCGGCTATTGGCTTCTGGCTTGGCTTCGCCGTGGGTTGGGCTTGCGCCGTAGCGGTACTGGCGGTTGACTTGTTGGATTATTATATTTAGGTGATACCTTATTAATTATGATTCGTTGAGCCAACAGCCAAAGGCTAAAGGCCAACAGCCCAATTAATGATTCGTTGAGCCAGTTGCCGGAGGCTAAAAGCCAGCAGCCCAATTAATTCTCCGTTTCCATCTCGCTCTCATCGAAAGGAGCGTTCTCGATTTCCTTCAGCAAGGCCATGGCGCGGTCGTAGTCTTTCTCAAAAACGAACACTTTGCAGGTCTCCAAAGGAATGATGTCAGCCACCCAGCCTGCAATGCGGCTTTCCCGTTCAAGGTCGCGGATGAGGTATTCGATGTTGTTGTCTTCCAATACTTTGGCGATGAACTCCGCTTCAACGGCGTTGCCCATGAAAACTTCAGTGATTTTGTCGTCCATGTTGTTATTTGTTTATTTGTTGAATTGTTTATTTGTTGAACTGTTGCCGCCCGTTGAGCTTGTCGTATATCGATAATTGTTTATTTGTTTTTGTTGCCACAAATCTTAGAATTTAAATCTTTAAATTATTGAATCTTAAATTCTTAAATCTTAATTTGTTTGTCGTTTTGACGGGCTTCCTTTTCCCATTTGATGCACATGATGATGGAGTTGACGAAATACACTATATACATTAATATAATGGGCAGGTTGCCTCTTCCTCCATCGGGGGTGAAAAACTCGACTTTGACATACATGAAGATGCTGATGACATTGATGGCAATCCAAATCCACCACTGTTCGCTGAACATGCGCACCATCATCACCATGGCAAGGATTTGCATGACGGCCTTGGCTGCATCGGCAAAAGGAGCCTTGTCGCCGGTTTGGCGCATGATGAATCCGACTGCAACCGTTCCGATTACGATGATGGCGAGGTAAAGCCAGCGCGTTTGCTTGCTCATGTGAACTTTCTTCACTTCGTGCGTTTCCTTGCTCATGTTTTTCGACCAAGTGAAGAACCCGACAAATTGCATGATGAAATTGTAGATGGTCACGCTCATGTCGGCATAAAGCTTTGTGTCGAAAGTGATGTAAATCATTAATACACAATGGATAAACCCAAATACATAGTTCGACAACTTGCCTTTTCCGCCTAAAACTACATTGATGATGCCGCAGGCTGAGGCAACGATTCTTGTCCAATAATACTTGTCGGCAGAGTCGAATTTGAAGAAAACCGAAAGCAATGTGATTGTGAGACATACAAACACCAGCCAAATAATGTCGAAAGGCTTCCAACCCGAAAGCTCTTCGTGAAGTAATGTTTTTAGTTTTTGCATTTCTGATTAAATTTGTTTCTGCAAAAATAGTAAAAAATCGTACTTTTGCATCACCAAATCTATTTACAATGAAAAAGTCAATGTTTTTACTGATTCTTCCTTTGCTGTTTGCCAACTTTGCAACGGCTCAGACAAAGGATAACGTGGCACGCGAATGTGTGCTTTTTGAAGTCTTCACCGGGGTTCGCTGCCCCTATTGTCCGGCTGCCGCCAACGGCATCGCCCAACTGCTCGAGGAAGGCAAGGCCATTGCGCCTGTGGCTTACCACACCAGTGCTTTTTCCAATCCCGAGTACTACACCAACGAGACGGAAGCTCGTGCAAGTTATTACGGCATAACCGGTTATCCTACCTTAAAGACGGATGGGCTTCTTTCCCATTCAGGTGGTGGCGGTGCTTCTGAAAGCAACTATTCCGCATACTTGAGCCGTTACAACCAGCGCATCAATCAGACAAGTCCTTTCACCATCGACTTGAGCATGGAACCTGCCGAAAACGGTCTTTGCCGCGTGAACTGCACGGTCAATCAGGTGGGCGAATGTGATGCTACGAATGTGCGTGTCTTCATCGCCCTCACGCAGTGCAACATCGATGTCGCTTGGCAGGGTATGCAGGGCTTGCACCACGTTTGCCGCGACATGATTCCCACGCAGACGGGAACCGTTTTCACTGGCCCGAGCATGACCATCAGCGAGACTTTCGAGTTGAATTATCCAAAGGAAGACTGCTACCTGACGGCATGGGTGCAGAATTACAACGGCAACAAGGAAGTGTATCAAGCCGTGCGCATGTCGACGGCTTTAGACCTTGATTATGACTTGGCGTTGAAAGGCATAGATGTCGTTACCGTACAGAATTGCTCTGGCGAGCAACATCCGGTAGTTACCGTGAAAAATTTTGGCAGGGAGACGGTTACATCGTTTCTTATAAAAGTGACAGCTGGCACTTTTGAGGGAGAACAGGGTTGGTTTGGTTCTTTGCCTCAGGGCGAATCTGTTGATGTCCAGTTGGATGATTTTGTTTCTTACAATGGTGAACAGCTGGATTTCAGCATTGTCATGCCTAACGGTCATGATGACGAGTTCATGGCCGACAACTTTGGCCATGTTGCCTTGACTGCTGCGCCTGAAATGGACGGCTACATGAAGATTCAGGTGAAATCGGGCCGCACGCCTGAAAGCGAGTCGATGGTCATTACCGACATGACGACGGGCGAAGTGTTCGAAACCTTCACCTTTGACCAATCCAACCATGCCTATACTTTCGAAGTGGTTCTTCCAAACGCTTCGTGCTACCGTATCGCAGCCCTCGATGCCGAAGGCTTGGGTTGGGACGGCGGCTTCTTCCAAATCAAAGGCAGCGACAACCAGGTTCTGTTTAAAGGTGGCGGCAATCAGGGAACTTTCACGACGGAACTTGCCGGCGAGGTCTATTGCAATGGTTTCCTGAATGTCGGAGAGATTGAAAGCCAAGGCCTTGACATTTACCCGAATCCTTCAAAGGGCATCTTCACCATCGATTTGGGCGAAGGCTCATGGAATGTCAATGTTTATGACATGACAGGCCGTTGCGTCAAGCAGAGCCAAATCGAATCGCAAGGCGAAATCGACCTGAGCGCCAACGAAAAAGGCGTCTATTTCGTGAAGGCCTTGAGCGGTGCCCGCGAATTTACCAAGAAGGTCGTGGTGCTGTAAGACGGCGACACATTGCTTGAAAACAAAAGGACTGACCTGCTTTTCGGGTCGGTCCTTTTTGTGTGTAGATGGTCTGCTTGGTAAACTGTATTGAATCTTGAGTTGAAATGCAGATTTTGTATGGCAATCATATATTATCGTCCTGCATCCGGCAGGCAAGGGCTTGCGTTGGCAAGGCCACATTCGCTTGATTTGCCTGATTCGCGGTCAACAACAAACACTGGATTTTTTTTTCGACCACGAATCTCACGAATTTCACGAATAGGAATCCGCTTCGCGTATTCCATGACTCTGTCGAGGGTTTCCTTCTCTATCTCCTTGATGAGAAAGCGAAGCAATATCAGTAAGGATTTTTTGTAGGATTTTAAGTGTGGATTTTGAGCGGAGCGACCCTAATCAGCGAAAGTCTTCGCTTATTTTTAGCAGGATTTTAAGTAAGGATTTTCAGAAGGATTTTGAAAAAATCTCCTATAAAAAGCCTTACTGAAAATCTCCTTGAAAATCCCAACTAAAAATTGATGAGTGGACTATGTTTTTTTTTTTTTTCGACCACGAATCTCACGAATTTCACGAATAGGAATCCGCTTCGCGTATTCCATGACTTCGATTTTTTTCTCTAACTGGAGAAATCATTTTTGGCTTTGCTGATGCTCTGAAATGTTAAGTGTTAAATGGATGGAAAAACGTTATGCATGGAGTACGCATCATTGTCACCATGCTCAAGTACGAGAAGCTGAAATAAGCC
>JAGHSL010000120.1 GCA_018065885.1 Candidatus Limimorpha equi | reverse complement strand
TGCGCCACGAGTTCTCGGTGGAACAGTTCCGCCAGACCATCATGCTGCCTGAAGACATTCACCGCGAGCAGATTACGGCCAAAGTCGAGAACGGCATCCTCGAAATCGTGCTGCCGAAAGTCACCATGGAAGAGAAGAAGAAACTTGTGCAAACCATTGAGGTGAATTAAAAAGTCAGGAGTGAGGAATTAGGAGTGAGGAGTAGCGCTATCGCGTTTCAATGACCATCCGAAAGCCTCCGCTCAGAAAGGGCAGCCAAACAAGCGAAGGGCATAGCGAGCAACAGCGAGCGACACCCTTCGCACAAAGAGACGCGACAAACCGCGTTTAAACGACCATCCGAAAGCCTCCGCCCTGAAAGGGCAGCCTACACAAGCGAAGGGCATAGCGAGCAACAGCGAGCGACACCCTTCGCACATAGAGACGCGACAAACCGCGTTTAAACGACCATCCGAAAGCCTCCGCCCTGAAAGGGCAGCCTAACAAGCGAAAGGCATAGCGAGCGGCAGCAAGCGACACCCTTCGCACATAGAGACGCGATGAATCTCGTTTCAAAAAACAAGAACCAAGAACCAAAACGACGGGACGGATCTATCCGCCCCGTTTTTTATTGCCGTTTAAGTCATGGAAGCACTAAATTTCGTATTTTTGCCGACTATTTTATCCAATATGAAAAAAGTTCATTTTTTAACGGCATTTTTCATGGCTCTTGCCATTCATGCCTTTGCACAGGACAAAGTCGTCACCTTAAACACTTTGAGGCTTGAGACTCGCGCCGACTACACCTTTAATTATTACTCAAAGGATTCCGTAAACCACGGTTTTTCAGGGAAGTACCTAAATGTTGTTCTCGACGGAAACATCACCGACAAATTTTCCTACCACTTCCGTCAACGCATCAATTCGCCTAACGTCGGCTTCGCCAACACATTTTTCCAAGGCACCGACTGGGCTTATCTCAATTGGAATGTCACCGACAATTTCTTTATTTCAGGTGGTAAACAGGTCGTCGCCATCGGCGGATGGGAATACGATACCGCGCCTATCGACATCTATTACGGTACCGAATTCTGGAATCACGTCTGCTGCTACGAAATGGGTCTTTCGCTCAATTACCTTACGAAATCGAAAAAAGACCAAATTCTTTTCCAAATGTCAAATTCACCGTTCATCAACTCAGCATTACAGAGCATTTATGCCTACAACCTGTTGTGGTACGGCAATCACGGCATTTTCAAAACTGCCTATTCCGCCAACATGATTGAATACGAACCAGGTCATTTCATCAATTATATTTCTTTAGGCAACAAGCTGCTTTTCAACGGCATAGAAATGTACTTGGACATTATGAACCGCGCTTCGTTCAGGCAGAAAGGCTTTTTCGGACAAGATTTCACTGCCATTTTCGGCATTGGCATTGACATTGGCGACAAATGGATTGTCTTTGCCAAAGCAGGCATCGACTCCAACAGGGCGCAACTTCCTACTGAAAACAATCCATTCGACACTTGGGTCATACCAGGCAAAGACACCGATTTTGAAAGCGTAGGCTTTGAATACTATCCTTTGGGGAGCAGAAATGTCCGTCTTCACCTTTGCGGCTCGCACAACAACATCGATGGAATGGATATGTATCAGGCCAATGTCGGTTTCACATGGAAAGTCAACTTGCTGAATATCAAGAAACAGAAAAATCAAGAATAAATCATGCCACGTTTATCATTTCTTAACAAACGAAGAAGTACCCACGAATACAAAAACGGCGTGGAGAAAATCTTCAACACATTTGGAAAATGGGCGAAACACCCATTGAAATTCACCACGAAACGTAGTTTTGAGGCTATCGTTTTCCTTATCGTGTTCTTTGCTTTCTTTGGCGGACTGGCCTACAAGATGACACTCCCCAAGATGCTCAACACCTTCATGCAGACCTCCTATCATCTGCTTCTGGAAACAGTGTTCTACATCATGGCAATTTGCGTGCTGATGGGCGCCATCAGCAAGATGCTCACCGAATTTGGTGTAGTGCGTCTGCTTGAAAACCTGCTCCGTCCGTTGATGAAGCCGCTTTACAACCTTCCGGGTGTAGCCGCCTTGGGTGCCGTGATGACTTTTTTGAGCGATAATCCTGCCATCATCACCTTGGCCCACGACAAGAACTTCAACCGTTATTTCAAGAAATACCAGCTGGTTTCGCTGACCAACTTCGGAACCGCATTCGGCATGGGCCTTGTGGTCATTGCCTTTATGACGGGTCTCGGTTTTGGTAAAGGCGCACTTATCGGCTTGGCTGGCGCTGTCATCGGCAGCATTGTTTCCACGCGGTTAATGCAGCGTTTCACACTGAAGGCTTATCCCGAATTGGATGCTCCAGTCTCTGTGGTTTCGGGCGACGAACAGCAAATCAGCTTCAAAAGCGAAGGCAGCGTTTTCATGCGTTTCCTCAACTCGTTGCTCGACGGCGGCAAGGACGGTGTTGGCATCGGTTTCGCCATTATTCCTGGCGTTCTCTGCATTTCCACCATTGTCATGATGCTGACTTTCGGACCTTCGGGCGAAAATGGCGAATACCTCGGCGTAGCCTACGAAGGTGTCCCCGTCATCACTTGGGCTGCTGATAAAATCAACTTCATTTTCAAATGGTTGTTTGGATTTGAAAGCGGTGCCTTGATTTCCTTCCCAATGACGGCACTCGGAGCCGTTGGCGCCGCCATCGGTCTGGTGCCACGCTTTATCACCGAAGGTATCATCAACACCAATGCCATTGCTGTATTCACTGCAATGGGCATGTGCTGGAGCGGATTTCTTTCGACACACGCCGCCATGCTCGACTCGCTTGGCTACCGTCAGCTCATCGGCAAGGCCATTGGCGCCCACGCCATCGGCGGTCTTTGTGCCGGTATCGCTGCACATTGGCTGTATGTGCTGCTTGCCATGATCATGTGATTTGAAGTTCGGTTTTGAAAAACTGAAAAGCCCGCCAGCTTTTGAAAAAAGCACGGGCAGCAAATTTTAAAAGCCCGTCTGCTTTTCGAAAAAGCAGGCGGGCTTTTGGGTAAAAGGCGGCGTGCTTTTCACCAAAAGCACGCCGCCTTTTTATATAGTCATGCCATTCATTATTTGACATGATGTTATATAATCCATAAGGATTTATTTCACGCCAAGTTTCTTGGCAATATCCTTTGGCAGTGCGTCCTTATGCAGGACGATGTTCATGGTCTTGTATTTGGCGTAGGCTTCCGAAACGTACCAAATGCCGTGGTAGTCGCCAGCATCGCCCCATGAGTTCTTGCCCCTGAAGTATTCCTTGCCGTTCTGGTCCTTGGCCTTGCCGAAGATAAGCAAACCATGGTCATCGCCAGTCTCCCAGTTGTCGAAGGCTTCTTGACGCATTTCCTGTGTAGCGTCAATTTCTGGCATTGGCTTGGAAGTGAGTTCGTTGCGGCGGCTTGCAGCCGACATGCCCAACCAGTGCGCCATGTCGGAACCTGAGAGTTCGACAGCCTTGTCAACGTCAGGATAGACGGCGACACCATTGCGGGTGAAACCTTGTTCGCTGACGTCGGCGCTCCATTGGAAGGTGTAACCCTTGTCGATGGCGTATTGCATCACTTCCATCAGCTCGTCGATAGGTAGGTTGTAGTAAGGGCAGCCGCGCCAGTTGTCTTCGATTTCGAGGGCGAATGGTTCGTAGAATGGGTGATGGGTGTAGGAAGTCAAAGTGATGTAGTTGTCGGCTTCGAGGCCCAATGACTTGGCATATTCCTGCGGGGTCATGCCGTTCACTTTTTCAGGATATTTGCCGAGGTAAGCATCGTAGATGCCTTGCAGACCTTCTTTCCAGACAGGGCTGAGCTTGCTGAAATCGCCTTTGGCGATGGCTCTGACATAACCTGTTGCGACGGCGTCAAGTTCGGTGTGGTTCGGCAGGGTGCCGCCATAGC
>JAGHSL010000040.1 GCA_018065885.1 Candidatus Limimorpha equi | reverse complement strand
GCAGAATTTCGGTCAGCAACGCGCTGAAAACTATATCAAGATGCTCGCGAAATCCTCAATCAGGATTATAATTTGTATGATGTTGGCCGTCAAGTTGGGCAGAATATGGATTATTCATCGCGTCTGCAACTGCTTCATTATCTTTTCGGTATCGCCAATGCCGATGGTGTCATGGCAGACCAGGAACTGAACGTGCTGCAAAGCATTGCTTCGTATTTGGGCATCACTGGATCTGATTATGAGTCGATTAAAGCCATGTTTGTGCAGACAGTCAATGAAACGGAAAATGCCTACAAGATCCTTGAAATCGACCCGAATGCCACCGACGACGAAGTGAAGAAAGCCTATCGCGACATGGCCAAGAAATATCACCCCGATTTGGTCAGCCATTTGGGCGACGAGGTGCGCGAAGCCGCCGAAAAGAAATTGCAGGAAGTCAATATCGCTTATGAATCAATTAAGAAACAGCGTGGGATGGTGTGATATTACATGAAATGAAAGATTGGCAATAATATACTTTTAGACCCTAAGTTGTTTTTTTTGGAAACAAATCTCTAACAAATCTATCATAAATCTCTTTTTTTCTTTCCTGTCCGATTCCCCCTAATCGGGGGTCATCGGAAGCTGCATCTCCGATGCTCTGCATGATAAGAATCGAGCGGTTGCGAGATTCAAAGTCGGATGGAGAAAGGTTTTGTGGGTTTTGAATGTTTTGGTTATAAAAAGGTCAAATTGTATATTGTTGCCGAAAGATTTCTTATGACAACTGCTATTTTTCATTGTTTTCATCATTTTTATGTTACGAAAAAGAAAAAATCGTATTATTGCACTTTCAATAATGAATGATAATCTAAATATTGTGATGATATGATGCTCGTGAAACAGGCAGCCGTGTATGTCAACATATTGAACTGCAGGCTGAAGAAACATCTTGGCGAGGTGTTTAAGAACAATGGAATCAATCTGACCGCCGAACAGTTTCTGGTGATGGACACGCTTTGGAATGAAGGTGCCTTGACGCAGCAGAACATTGCATACATTATCCAAAAGGATAAGAATTCCGTTACACAGTTTGTTGATAATCTGGAGAAAAAAGGCTTGGTAGTCCGTTCCGTCGATAAGGAAGACCGCCGCGTGAACAATATTGTGGTGACGGAAAAAGGCCTTGCAATGCGCGATTCGACCAAGGAAATTGCCATCAATGCGATGAATGACATCCTTTCAGGTGTTTCGGAAGAGGATTTGACCACTTTCATATTTGTCTTGAGGAAGGCAAGCGAAACCATTCAGGAACTCGGCAAGGGAGATGCAGAGTGATTTTGGGAAAGTTGGCGTTTCGTTTTATCCGCTTGGCATAAAAATTGTAAAACTTAATTTGGGCGAATGCCTATTTTTACATTAAAATTGGAAAAAATGAAAGAGTTTATCAAGTTGATGATTTTGGCTTTAATGCCCGCCTTTGTCTTGTGTGCTTGCAACAAGGACGAAGGTGAAGGTGGAAAAGGTACTGTTCAAGGCTATGTGAGTCTGGTTCAACATCCCGACGACGATTTGGAATTGAATGCAGATACTGTTCCGGCCGCCAAGACGGATGTCTTTATCGTTTATGGCGATGATTACTTCTATGGCGATGATGTTGAAACCGGTCCTGATGGTTTCTATCGGTTTGAGTATTTGCGTTCGGGAAATTACACATTGTATGCCTATTCCACGCTTCCCACAGGTGAAAAGGTGCCTGTTTGCCAAACTGTTCATCTTGGCGACGGCAAGACAACGGATGTTCCGACGATTTACATCCATGATGGCAAGGCATACGGAACGTCTATTGTGAAAGGACGTGTGTATGCAGAGTATTATCACAATGGCAGTTACCGTGGCGAAGGGTGGGCTTGCGAGCATCGGGTCTACATTCGAAAGGTTGGCGAGAATATGCCGCTTGATGATACGCGCGTTGGCCCTGACGGTTATTTTTATTTCCAGAAATTGCTGCCTGG
>JAGHSL010000162.1 GCA_018065885.1 Candidatus Limimorpha equi | reverse complement strand
TCCGCAATGTGAATCACCTTGATTGACAATTCCTGCTTATCGATGTACAATTTCTGGTGTGCAAGGCAACTCATGTCGGTAGAAACAATATATTCGGCTCCAGTGTTCATGGCGTTCTTCACTTTATGACTTGCCATGCCCATTGAAAGCATTTCATGATTGAGCGCAAACGACAAATCGCTTCCACAGCACATGTCGGTCTGCTTCATCTCTACAAGTTCCATGCCATTTACTTTCGAAAGTAACTGACGCGCTTCTTTTCCCAAGCCCATTCCACGCAATGCCGAACAGCTGTCGTGATAAGTCACCTTATAGGGGAACTCTGCGCCAAAATCATCGTAATGCAAAACATTGACCAAGAAATCAGTCAGTTCATAGACATTACCAACCAAGCGTTTGAAATTCAAATGATTGGAAGTATTGTAGAACAATTCTGGATAATGTTTCCTGATGAAATTAACACAAGAAGCAGTTGGAGCAACTATTGGACGATTGTTTGAAAAATCCGACATGAACTTATCGCCCAAAGCCTTTGCATCTTCAATAAAACCAGCATTATAGGCGAAACGTCCACAGCAAGTCTGATTGGGATTATATTCAACTTCGACACCCGCTTTGCGCAAGACTTTGACAGTTGCCAAGGCTACTTCGGGATGGAACTGGTCGATAAAGCATGGGATGAATAAGTCAACTGTCATATTACAATTTGCTAAAATTGTGCAAAAATAGTCTTTTATACAATATAAAATAAAAAAAACGTCATTTTATATTAAAAATGAGTTAAAAGCAACCTGAATTTGAACTTCTTGAGGCAAAAATTTGATGAATTATTAATGGAGAGAGAAGATTTTTCCTACTTCCCGCCAGAAAAAAGGATAAGATTTTTCAACAACCCGTGGATTTATTACACAAAAATTACCAATTTTCAAAGCCAACGGAGCTATTGCCATCGCAATCCTATGGTCGTTGTGAGGGTCAAAAACAATCGGTTGAGAACCTGAAGAATGCAGTTTTTCGAATGACAAACACACTTCATCTTCAGAAATCCGCAATAAAATCACCCCAATTTTTCCCAATTCTTCAGCCATTGCCCCTACCCTATCCGACTCCTTCAGACCAAGGTTTTTAACACCTTTAAAATATGCTTCCTGTCTTAATCCTGCACATGTTGCAACGACAGCAGGGAACAAATCAGGTGTGTTGGAAAAATCGAAAACAAGATTTTCTGCATTCAAATGTTTCTTTTTCAATCGAATGCCAAACTCCTCTTCAATAGCATTTACCCCAAATTGACGCATCATTTCGGCAATAGCGGCATCGCCTTGAAGCGAATCGAAAGACAGATTTTCGAGCAACAAATCGCAATCATCGCTCAATGCCGCCAGCTCAAACCAATAGGAGGCGGCACTCCAATCCGCCGAGACCTTTTGTCCTGCAAACTGATATGGCACATTGTCAACAGAAATCAAAGTTTTTTCTCTAACCACCTTTGCACCAACATTTTGCATCATTGCAATGGTCATGTCAATATATGGCAGCGAATTCAGATTACCTTCCAAATGCAGTTTCAAACCTTTCGGCCACATCGGAGCCGCCAACAATAAAGACGAAGCAAACTGACTGCTATTTTCGATATTAAGGGTGACTTTACCACCCTGAATATCAACACCTTTTATTTTCACCGGCAAGCAATCATCATTTCCAAGATATTCAATCGAAGCACCCAAATGACGCAAGGCAACCACCAAATCACCCATGGGCCGCTGACAAAGGCGAGGACTGCCCGTCAACGTCCATTCACCCTGTTTCCCTGCCAAAAAAGTCATCAGAAAACGCGCCACCGTTCCCGCATCTTCACAATCAAAAACCGATGCACCTTGGGAGAAGAAATGAAGCAGTTTTTGCAACAGCACGGTATCATTGGCATCCGACAAACTATTGATTTCCAACGGAAATTCTCCGTATGCCGCAATCATTAAGGCACGATTGCTTTCGCTTTTGCTAAAAGGAAGTTTCACATTGCCTTTCACCGTTTTTTGGGCAAAGGGAAATGAGATTTCAAGCATATTATTGTCCTGAAAATCTAACATCAAGCAAACAGTTTTGAACAACGCATCAAAGCCTCACGAATCATATCAGGCTCTATTTCAATATCGCGAACCGATTTTCCAAGAGCTTCCAGCAACACGAATTGCGGCTTGCCATCGCACGATTTCTTGTCGTGGACAAGTTTCCTCATAATATCTTCAATATCTTGCTCTCCAACAACGACTTGCGCTTCGGAAAGCAACACGGGAAGTTTTCTTTCGTAGTCTCGTAAAACCATTTCATCAAGTCCCATTTTTTGCACAGACAGCCACAATGCACACCACATTCCAAGTGCCACTGCCTCGCCATGCAGCAAAGGATTTTCGCTCGTAAGACAATGACTTTCAATAGCATGGCCAATCGTATGTCCAAAATTCAAAATCTTGCGTCTTCCTTGTTCAAACGGGTCGTCAGCAACAATTTTCTTCTTTATTTCGGCAGCACGCTGGATGAAAGATTCATAGTTTTCCAAACCGACCTGCAGCAAATCAGAATCGGCTATGAAACCATATTTCAGCATTTCGGCAAGTCCGGAAAGGATTTCCCGTTCAGGCAAAGTACTGAGAAACACAGTATTGAGCAAAACCGCCTTAGGTTCAGCGAAAGTTCCAATCTGATTTTTGTAACCGCCGAAATCGACACCCGTTTTTCCGCCAACCGACGCATCGACCATAGCCAGCAATGTGGTCGGAATGTTGATGAAATCAATACCGCGTTTAAAGCATGATGCCGCAAAACCGCCCATGTCGGAAATCACGCCACCGCCTAAATTGACGAGCAACGAATGACGGTCGGCATTGTTTTTCAACAGTTTATTCCAAATTCTTTGAACCGTCCGAAGATTCTTTTGCTGTTCGCCAGGCTTGATGATAATTTCGATTGCCTTGGGGCAATGCAGCCATTCGCACACTTCGGGCAACCAAAATGGCGCAATGTTTTCGTCTGTCAGGATGAAGACGGAGGAATAATTGCCAATATCGTATTTCATATCATTCATTTCTATTTTTTTCATATCCATTTTTACACCTTCCCCTGACACCCAACGCAGCGGAGCGTCATTGACTACGTCGAATGTAAAGCATTTCCCGCGTAGGCGGGAATTCCCTGGACCAAACGACAAACTTCACCAAAGAACACCCGAATCAAATGCATCCTTTATCGTTTTAAAATAAACATCATCCACACCAATATCTTCCGACAAATCTTCCCAATTAGGGTTAAACTCAGAAATCATTTTATCTTTCCATTCCCTATTCCATTTCTTCAACTGTTTTTCTCTTGCTATGGCATCCACCATCAAATCAAAGACTTCATAATACAGCAAGAATTCAGTATTATATTTATCTGAAAAGCATTTATTTAGATGAAGTTTATGCTCTGCAATTCTTCTGCACAAATCGGAAGTAACGCCAATATAGAGTGTCGTTTTGTTCTTGTTTGTCAATATGTAAACGTAACCTTTTTTATCCATGTATCATCCCATGATTATGTATTCAAGAGCACGAGAGATTCCCGCCTACGCGGGAAAGAACTGTGTTACCAAGCAAGATTTTTTTGAATTATTTTTTCGCTGACATGGTTTTCATCAAAAGTGGTTTGATTCTTGAGAATGGCGAAAGCCTGCTTGAGCAGTTTGTTTGCCACGGCGATCAGAGCCAGCTTGGAGGCCTTTCCTTTTTCAACCAGTCTGTCGTATAGAGCCTTACATGCCGGATTGCATTTACGTGCCGACAGGGCGCACATGTACAGCTTCTTGCGTATCGAACCGAGTCCCATCTTGCATATCCTTGCTCTCCCGTGGACGCTTGTGCCGGACTCGTAAACCCTAGGGCACATTCCTAAGTACGATATGACCTGTCGGTAGTTGTCGAAGCCTTGCATCGAACCCAGCAGCGCCAGCAGCAGGCAGGCCGTCTTCCTTCCGATTCCCGGTATCCCCTCCAGCCTGTCCAGGTTGTTGCTGTCGTTGTCCATGACAAGCCTGTCTATCTCCTTTTCGATTGCCTCAATGCTTTCCGAAAGGCTGGTGATATCAGCCAGGCACATCTCGGCGCAAGCCTTGCTGACATGATGGGAATTCGACAGCGACTCCATCTTGTTCTTCGCCATCGTCAGCTGTGTGTGCTTGTATTCCAGCATCGAATAGAGCTGCTGTACCTCTATGCACCAGTCTGGCTTCGGCTTCCACAGGTCAAGTTCTTCACCAAACATCTTGCCATAGTCAAGAATCAGCTTGGCATCCGACTTGTCGGTCTTGGTGCGCTTCATGCACATCCTGGCGTAGTTCTTCACGGACAGCGGGTTTTGGACGGACACCTTCAAGCCCCTATTATACAGGAAGGTGGCGAGCCGCGTGTGGTACACTCCCGTGGCTTCCATCACGATGATGGACTCACGGTCTACCGTTGAGGCAAACGACTCCATCCCTTCGTCCGTATAATCCCAGCTGTGGGCCTTTACCGCACGTTCCGATTCGGTCGCTGCACAAAATGTCTTCTTGCTTACGTCTATTCCGATTATTTTCTCTACTTTTGCCATGACAAAAGGTTTTTAAAGTCAGACAAAAATCTCTGCGTTGGACTATCAATCCTGAATACGGGCTCCGTTGCCCAAAGAACTGTCCAGACTCAAGCAGAGAGGTGGGAAGAGGATTACCATTCCCGACGATTTATCTAATCCATTGACGAGCTTAATCTTGTTTCTTCCCACTTCTGTTTGATAATTGTTTATAACTTGTTGTTCATTTCCCTTGCAAAACTAATCTTTTTAGTGCTTCTATGCAATTCTTTGTTTGACGCTGCAAACATAGGATGACGGCTTCGTGCTCTTATTTTGTCTTTCAACATAAAAACAACAAATTACAATTCCACCACCGACACGATAATTCTTCTGCTATCATCTGTATCGCCCAGAGCGATGTCGACACGGATGAACCTTTCAGGCATCAGAGGTTCAATCATTTCCGGCCACTCGAGCAGACAGAGATTGCCGCTATAAAAGTAGTTTTCATAACCGATGTCGTAGACCTCTTCCAACTTCTTAATGCGATAGAAATCAAAATGATACACCGATTCAGCCTCCTCAGTCACATACTCGTTGACGATGGCAAATGTCGGACTGTTGACCTCATCGGTAACACCCATTCGATGGCACAGATTCTTGATGAGGGTCGTCTTTCCTGCACCCATCGGTCCGTAAAAAGCGATGATGTCGGATTCATCACGCAAACCTAACAGATATTCAGGGACTTGCGAGAGTTCCTCCACGCTATTGATTTCAAATTCCTTTTGCAACATGATTGAAGATATTTGCGGCAAAATTAGGAAATTTTGGAGTTGCTTTTATGAAAACATTATATGGATTCGGCTTTGCCGAAGAAATCTAATAAAAATCCTCATTTAAGATCTTTCAAAAATCTGCTTTCGCTTTCGCAAAGAGACGTAGCACGCTACGTCTCTATAAGTGAAAAATGATTTTTTATTTGATTTTTGAAGCATTTCTTGCCGCAGGCAATCCTAAACACCCTCTTAAATTTTCGGCTTCAAATAAGTTATCGGAATCAGCATTTCGCTCATTGAGATGCCGCCGTGTTGGAAAGTGTTGCGGTAGTAATTGACGTAATAGTTGAAGTTGTTCGGATAGGCAAAGAAGTCGTTGGAGCCGGCAAAAATATACGACGTGCTCAGGTTGATGCGCGGCAGGAAAATCTTTTCAGGATCGCGCACCTCAAACACTTCTTTCGGATTGTATTTCAAGTTCTTGCCGTACTTGTAGCGCAAATTGGTGTTCACTTCCCTATCGCCCAATACCTTCACAGGATTCTTCACGTAATTGGAGCCATGGTCGGTGGTGATAATCATGTCGCATTTCTTTTCGGCAATGAAACGCATCATGTCGAACAGGCTTGAATGTTCGAACCACGAGACCATCAGCGAGCGATAAGCCTCCTCATCATCAGCCAGTTCGCGGATGATTTCCATTTCGGTACGCGCATGAGAAAGCATATCGACGAAATTGTAGACAATGACATTCAGCTTGTTCTGCATCAGGTTCGACATCTGGTCATAGAGTTTCTTGCCAGCCTGCAAATTCAACACCTTATTATAAGAGTACTTGATGTTTTTTCCAAAGCGCTTCAACTGTTCGCCCAACAGTTCCCCTTCAAACTGGTTTTTCGTGCCTTCATCCTCCTCATCGACCCACCATTTCGGATAGCGGCGACGGATTTCAAGCGGCATCAGACCGGCAAACAAGGAATTGCGCGCATATTGCGTCGTGGTCGGCAAAATGCTGTAATAAACATCATCGGAATCGACGCGGAAATAATGCTCAATCATCGGCTGAATGGCTTTCCACTGGTCGTAGCGGAGATTGTCTATCACAATGAG
>JAGHSL010000041.1 GCA_018065885.1 Candidatus Limimorpha equi | reverse complement strand
AAACAGGAATGTGTCTAAAGAAGATTCAAAGCGGAATAAACGAAGGCCATGCCAGTCGTTTTCATTGAATTTCAGATAAAGCTCGTGCAGCAACTCTTCATCATGCTGAAAATCAGTATTGAAATTGTGCTTGACGGTAGTCAGCACATTCTTGTAACGATAGTAAAACAGGTATTCGATGGCTTTAGCGTCATTGGAAAAGACGAAATCCAGCAATTGCTTGTCGGACAGCGATTCCCAATATCTAAGCTCATCGTCGTGCATTGGCTTGCTATGTTAATTGCGGTAACTGTCGGCTTCTTCCCGATAGCGTTTTTCGTCGGCTTCGTTGCCGACGGCCTTGCTCAGTTTGGCCAGTTCGTCGAGCACTTCAATAATGATGGGTGTAAATTCTTCTTGGCTGAATTCATATCCTTCTTGGCTGACGGCTAGGGCTTTTTCGAGCAGCTTTTGCGCATCTTCAAGGTGGTTTATCTCCATATTGAATTTTGCGTAGTGGATTAAGTCGAAGGCATAGCTGTCTTTGTAGAAATTCATGATGTAGGGCATTCGATTTTCCCAAATATCCAGGCATTGCTGGAAATAATAGTCGGTGCTGTCGTTTTGCCCCATCGACCAATATATTGTAGCTACAGTGGAAACGTATGTCGCCAAGGTTGGAAGGTGTTTAGGGTTTGAACGGCAGGCTAATTCGCCTATCTTGACGGCTTCTTTTCCGTATCTCATGGCTTCCTGAAACTGGTTTTTACGGTTGTAGAGCACGGCCAGGCTGTTACATTCATTGGCATATTCGTTGCGTCGGGTGGAGTCGTTATCCATCATTATTTTCCGGCAGTGCAATGAACATTCCATATAATATAGTGCCGAATCCAAGTCACCGGCTTTGTAATAAGTGATGGCTAACGAGTGCAAGGGATAATTGCTATGGAATGTCCTGCGGTATTCGTCTTTTTCTTTTTCAGCATAATTCAGTGATATTTTCAAGTATTTTTTTGCATTGTCCAAGTCGTTTTGTGTGTGGGCAACCGTACCTAATTCATTATATATGCCACTGATAGGCCCTGGAGCACCCAATGGGCGTTTGAAGACTTCGTCGGCAAATTCGTAAGCCTCTTTGTAACGCCCCATATCGATGAGAAAATGCATGTATTCGGTGCAGTTGGCAATGCTGGTGCTGTCGCAATAGGCGATGGTGCGGAAGATGTCGCCGGCGCGTTGTATGTTTTCTTCGCCGCCTATCATCATGCGGAGTTCGGCTTCGTTGACGGCTTGCTTTTTAAGGGCCTTGATGGCAAGGTCTGCTTCATCGCGTTGGGCGATTTTCTCCTTCATCTTGCCGAAGGCGTTAGCGTTTTCGTAGATTTTGATGGCGCGTCCGACGTCGCCTTCGCTGAGGGCTTGGAAAGCGGAACGGCTGACGGCATCCAGATCGTCCTTGTTGATGCGCGAGAAGAGGTCGGCATAGTGCTCGGCCTGTTCCAAGGCTTTTGCAAGCTGTTGTTCGGCTTCGGTGGCACGCTGCTCATATTCGGCGGCGGTTATCTTGGCAGCTTCCAGTTCCTTTTTCAGCTGGGCGATGGTGGCCTCGTGACGACCAACGTGATAGTGGTCGATGATGTCGTAGTAGTGGGCACGTGCTTCGGCCAGCTGTTCGGGGCGTGCCATGACGATTTTCAAGGTGTCTTTCTCCGTCAGGATGATGCCCGACTTCAGCAGTTGGCTGTTGACGATTTCGAAGCCAGGTTTCGTGACGCGCAGGTTGTAGATGATGTCGCCAGGGCAGTGCTTCTTGAAGCTGAGCAGGAAGATGCCGCTGTTGTCGGTGGTGGCGGGCTGCACGTCGGTAGCCGAGAGGCACACCGCCGAAGCGCCCACGATGGGCTTGCCGTCGGAGTTCTGCTCGGTGATGCGGCCAACCTGTACGACTTGTGCCGAAAGCATGGAGGCATGGAAAAACAAAACCACTATAATCAAGCATCTCTTCAGATGACGTTTGAAAATACAAGTCATTGCAAATTAAATTAGTAACAAAATAAAAGTGTGCAAATTTATCGTTTTTTTTGCATTGTTGGAGTTGGAAGATTATGATGAGGTAAATTTTGCTACAAAAATATTTTGTCTCAAGTGACTAATGTATGGGTCAAAAATAGTCTAACTCAATAGAAATGCTAACGATTGGCTTATGAAGGATATTAATATAGGAAAAGACATCCGCGAAGAATTGAAAAGGCAGGGAAGAAGTGTGATTTGGTTTGCCGCAGCCATTCACACCGATCGCAGCAACACCTACAAGATGCTGAAGAAAAGAAGCATCGACCTCGAACTGCTCATGCAGATTTCCGAACTGTTGCAACACGATTTCTTGAAGGATTGTTCCGAAAAGTTGGAGATTTATAGGGATGAGGGTAAATAATGCAACGTTTTATGGGTAATATTTGCCATATTGTTTTTTAGAAAGAATGGTCTAAGCATTTATTTTTGCATAATGTAATTTTGATCAATTTTTTTGTTAAAAAATAGGCATCAAAGGGTATTGTAAGCAAATAGGTCATACTTCTTTTAGAAATGCCTCTAATAATCTCTTATGAAAGACATTAACATAGGAAAAGACATCCGCGAAGAACTGAAACGGCAGGGACGAAGTGTGGTTTGGTTTGCCACAGCCATTCACACTGACCGCAGCAACACCTACAAGATGCTAAAGAAAAAAAGCATCGATTTGAGACTACTAATGGAGATTTCCGAACTATTACAGCACGATTTCCTAAAGGATTGTTCGGAAAAGTTGGAGATTTACGGGAAAGAGGGTAAATAATGCGACATTTTTGGGGTAATATTTGCCATATTCCATTTATTTTTATGTAAGTATAAACGTTATTTTTGCATTTAAATAGGTTTGTTAGGGATTGCCGAAAAACGGAGACGAGAGCTTTGTTTCAATTTTAATTTTTAAATTTTCAAAATATGAGAAAGTATTTGATGAAAAAAGATATGAATCTGCAAAAGGGATTTGTACTATTCAGCGTTTTTGTTTGCCTGTTTTTATGCGCATGCAATAGCACTAAAAACCAAATTGATGAGAAGTGTCGGAGCGGTGTGGTGCTCATTTTACATCGTGATTATTACGTCCTGACATTGCCAAATGGCATGGCCTTTTATTTTTCAGGTGATGGCGATGGCAATATCACTAATGTGTCATTGGAGAAGGAAGACTGTGTAAAAACCTCGACAGGAACGGGCTTTTTTGTCTCCAATGATGGAATGATAGCTACCAATAAGCATGTGGCAAGCAGGATGGTTAGCGATAAAAACATTAAGCGCCTAACGAAGCAAATCTTGAATCTTGTCATTGTTCAAAGTGAAGAAGAGAACAAAACTGCTGCTCAAATGCAACAACAGATTGCATATCAGTTCAATAATTCTGTTGACATAACCGAAAAAGCTGCATTAAAGAAAAGATATGACGAGTTGGAAAATGAGATTGAAGAGAGAAATGACTTAATTAAGGAATTGGGACGAGCCGATACTGAAGGAGCTGAAATTAGCTACGAGAGTGATTTAAAAGTTGCCTATAATGGCACTTTTGTTAATTCATACGATGATTTCTATCCTTGTTCGTTGAGGGATACATCGTCATACGACCTTGCAATTATCCAACTGAATACCAAGGAAACACCGAAAGACCGATATGTTTTCACCGTTTCCCAAAAGAATATGCTGGAACACTATTCGTTTGGAGAATATCTGATGAGAATTTTGGGTAGCGATAAGAACGAAAGGCTATTTATGGTTGGCTTCAACTATGGCATTGGCATAGCTCAAACAGGTGAGGGTATCTATTCACAATGCACCGAAGGGTCAATTAGCAGGGAAGAAAAAAACAGAATCCTATATAGCATTGCCACGCTTCCCGGGTCGAGTGGGAGTCCTGTGTTAAACCGTAGAGGGCAGATTGTGGCTATCAATTACGCTGGAGTTAGAGAGGGCCAAAACTTTAATTATGGAGTTAGGTCAAAGCATTTATATGAATTGATTCACAAAGATCAATAAAGTCATGACATTACCTATACCTTACCCTAGGATAAAGAATAAGGATGACCATCAGGTGGTAGCTTTGTTGCTGAAGCATACCAACTGGGCTACTGATGAATTTTTGTATGGCAAGTCATATCCTATTTTCAAAGCCCTTTATAGACGGTTTTATACCGATTGCCCTGAATTGCTTGATTTCATTCACGACATCTATATCGACATCATTGAACCAAGAAAACAGTCATCTACTTGTAAATTAGAGACATTCACATTCAGAAGTACCTTAAACACGTGGATGGGAGTGGTCTCGACAAGATTCTGCTATTCGAGATACAAAGATAGAATCTTGACGGAAAGTTTGGATGACAGTGATAGAAAAATGGATATTTGGGTATCAACTTCATTAAATGAAAATCTTTTCGATATGGAAGACTTGAATAAGATGCTGTCTATGATGACCAACGACAGGTATAGGGGGTTGATTAGAAGACGTTATGTTGAAGGGAAGACAAATGAAGAAACCGCCGCAGAATTGAATCTGAGCATGGATGTTTACTATAACAAACACCGTTTGGCAAAAGTGCAATTTATCAATGTCTTGAGAGAGGAGGGCTTGCTATGAATCCAAATAATGCAAATTTGCCGATTGATGATGAGTTGTTGTCTGCCTATCTTGAAGGCAGATTGAATGAAGAACAGGAAGAGTATGTTGAAAAAGCCATTGAGAGTTCTCCAGAACTTCAGTGGACTGTTGACCGTTGGATCGAGATGCAATTTGACAAGGAAGAGGAGAAGGTTTCTGCTATTAAAGAAACTGATGATACTCAGAAAATCATAAAGATGCGCGTTATACGTGTTGCATGTGTGGCGGCTTCAATCCTGCTGCTGATGGGCATTTTCATACCTCTAATTAATAATGGTATTTATACTGATAGTGGCATGCCATTGGATTTTCCGGTGAGCGAAAGAACAGCTAAGGAATTTTCTGTGCTTCCTGACGATAGTGGACAAAACAATGCCTTGCAAAATGAAGAGGACGAGGAGGACTTTTCATACGACATCGTGATCTACAAAAGTGCCTTAATCGTGATGTGGGGCCAAAGCTTGGAAAAAATGACTTATAATGTTTATAGTTCAAGTGGTCGAAAATTGTTGTATGGTATTTCTACAGGTTGTTGTACGACCTCGGCTGGCATTTCGGTCATAAATGATTCTGATAAGCCCCTATGGATTTCTATGAAATTCTACAATCCTGGTTTTTATTATGCAGATAGTATAATGGTAAACTTTTAATCGTTATGAGAAGAATACTTCCGATGTCACGATCATTGATTGCATCACTTGCTATGGTGGCGATTTCCTTGTTGGCGGTTTCCTGCAACGAGAACATGGAACGTATGGCTAAAGATTATCAATCAGGAGTTGCTCTTGTTCAAACCATCGAGTACTATGAAATGGTTCTTGGCAATGGGAACTCGTTGTATTTTACAGGTTCGGATTTTGACAAACAGACCGGAGAATTTGTCGGTGTGTATGGGGAGCTTGATTCACTTGTTCCCGATGTCATGTATGGCACAGGGTTCTTTGTCTCGGACGACGGTATGTTGGCCACCAACAGACATGTCGTAGAAGGAAACGTTACGGAAAAAGAAGCAAGACAGGGATTAAGCAAAATCCTTTATGCTATTGAAGATGCTCTTGAGGAACTTAAAGATGAATATTTAGAATACAAAATGAACATGGCTTCGCTAATTGTTCAAAACCCGGATACAGTGCCAGGTTCTCTTCAAGGGCAAAAAGATGCGTTTGAATATTTCACGCAAACCTTGGAGGAGATAGAAGAACTGGCCAGCCTGTTCAAGCATCTCGACGTGTCGGACATTGATTTGAAATATCACAATGATGTCCGCATAGCCTATAACAATACATTTGTCAACACGATGGGGGACTTGAAGCCATGTACCATTCGCGAAAAATCCGACACTGATGATTTGGCCATCATTCAGTTGAATACGAAACAGACGCCTGAAGGTCGCCATATATTTAAACTTACGCCTCGCGACATGCTACAACACTATTCGTTTGGAGAATTTCTGTCGCATCTTATAGGGGCCGATAAGAACGAAGAACTTATGATGATTGGTTTCAATTATGGGCCGGGTATGCCATCCGACGAAGGATTGGTTGCCCAGCATCCTACGGGTTCAATAAGCCAATATGTCGCAAAGTCAAGAGAGGTACAATACCGTATCCCTGCATTAGTCGGAACCAGTGGAAGCCCTGTCATAAACAGGAGAGGCCAATTGGTGGCCATTCAATATGCCGGATCCGCTGATGAGTCGAACCAGTTCAATTACGGAATAAAAGAAAAATATCTGCATAAATTGATTAATAATTTAAAATAGTAATACTTATGGAAGAAATATCATTGATCGCCAACACCGGAATACAATTCCATAAAACAAATATCCAATTTAATTGGAGTGATTTTAGGACACGATTCCATTTTCATCAATACTGGAACAAGACAGCCAGAAAACTATCGTTGGAAGTGGCACAGCAGATTGAGGATCCCAATACGGGGAATTCGCTTTACGTGTCGAAGAACGATTTGAAATCAAAGGGTCTTCTTGACGCCAATGACAAATATATGGGTGTCTGGAATAATGATGCGGACATTCGCCGTTTTGATCCGAATTCAATCATTGAAGCCAAAGCCTCGACCTTGCAGAAACCTATATTGAAAGGGGAACTTCCGGTTCTGGCAAGATTTTTCAATCAATGGCTGCCATTTCCATGCTTTGAAAGAAACATGGCGGGGCGGTTGCAGGAAGGTCCTTACAACTGGGCAAGAATAATGGTGTCGCCAGTCGGATTTGATGCAGAGAATCCGAATGAGTATGACTATAATGGTACTCAGAATTGGAACATCACAATTGCATTTGACACGGCATCGGTGTATGACGACGGAAATTATGTCAATGAGTTCAGGGAATCGCCACTGTTTGCCAACCGTTTTGAGAAAAAGAAGTCATTTGGCGTTCCTTCAACCGACCTCATGCTGATGAACTTTGTGGCTCCGCCTAAAGGCAACAGCGATTGGATTGATGCGGGAATACTGAAACTGGTTCACAATACCAGCGACATAAACATGCTTTACCGCAAGTTTCCGCAGGATGTTGACGGTGGACAAACCATGCCGCCTTTATATACCTATCTTGCCGCTTATCTTTACTTCCTTCATGTCATTGCCACCAGTCTTCCGCAAATGGAAGTGCAACTCATAAATGCCATGTTTGATGCCCCTATCAATGTCGATCTTGTGGTGGACATGGGTAACAGCAGAACCACGGCAGTCCTTTTTGAAGAGGGTCATTTCGATAAGGTGGCAATGGTTGACCTTCAGGACTTTTCACATCCATTCCAATCGGAAAACACTCCTTTCGATATGAATGTAGTGTTCGATATGGCTGACTTTGGCATTTGCAAAATCGGCAATTCCACACAATTTGTCCATCCCAGTCTGGTGAGGCTTGGCCGCGAAGCGACATATCTGCGCTTTCAGTCAAAATTGGGAAAAGGGCAGAAGTACTCCACCTGTTCCAGCCCCAAGCGATATCTTTGGGACAAACATCCTCGCCAATATGAATGGCAGAATATTGCCCATGGCGACAATGATCCCGAACCCATTGAACTGAAAGGCATCACCAACCAGTTTAACAGCGATGGCACGTTAAGCCATACGGGCAGGTCGGGTGGCGAAAAACGTTATTCGCGCCGTAGCCTGATGACCTTTGCATTTCTGGAGATTCTGGCACAAGCCTATCGCCAGATTAATAGCCAGAAGTTCCGTAAGGACAAGGGTGAGAAAGATACGCCACGCCGTATCTCGAAAATTATCGTCACTTGTCCTACGGCCATGTCGCGTGTAGAGCAGATTGAGTTGCGGACAGCGGCAGCCGAGGCCTATACTGTATTGAACCGTTACTTGGGCCATACCGACGGCATCCCACTTGATTACCATACAGCCATAAATGCGGCACCCGTGAAGCCAAGTCTGCGTGACTTGCGGGCTGGACTTGGTCAGAACCCTGTTTGGCTCTATGACGAAGCCACAAGTGTGCAATTCGTCTATCTATGTGCCGAAGTGGCCGAGCGTTACAAAAACAATTGTGCAGCATTCTTCAACCGATATGGTAAAATAAGGCAAGATGTTTTTGAAGCCGACGGAAAGACCCTTTACGGGAAGAAATCGCTCACGGTGGGTTCAGTCGATATAGGTGCCGGCACTACAGATGTGATGATTTGTTCCTACAAGTATGATACCGTTGGCCAAACAACGCTGACACCTGTTCCGCGCTATTGGGAAAGTTTCTATATCGCTGGTGACGACATACTGAAAGCTTTCGTACAGGATATTGTCATTGAAGGTGTGGATTCGATGGTAGAACAGAAGTTGAAGTCGCAAGGAAAAGCACCTCATGTTATTGCAACGCTCATTACGGATTTCTTCGGTGAGAACACGGCGCGCATGAACTTTACCGATAGGCAGATTCGCCGCGAATTCTGCCAGCAGGTTTCCGTGCCTATTGCACAGTATTTTATGGAATGCACACACCGTAATGAATTTGACAGACGCGATTTGCGCTGGAATGATATTTTCAGCGGAAAAGATCAGCCTAATCCAGAACTTCTGGAAGCCTTCTTCCATCATTTCGGATTCCGTATCGAGGAGCAGGTGTGGCACTACGACATCAAGGTCACTACACGCATCATAAACGATGTGATGGATGGCCTCCTGAAGAAAATTTCGGTTGCTTTGGCTGAATATGGCTGCGACATTGTCCTGCTTGCAGGCCGTCCTTGTTCGTTAAAGCCTATTGAAGACATCTTCTTGAAATATTATCCTGTGGAACCCAACAGACTGAAGGTACTTGTGGAAAAACGGTATCGTGTCGGACGCTGGTATCCGTTCCAAGAAGGCAACGGTTTCTTCGAGAATCAGAAATCTGTCGTTGCGGTAGGCGCTTTGGTCGGATATATTTGCTCGGAATTGGGTGGATATGAAGGCATGTCGATTAACCTGGGCGAGTTAGGACAAAAGCTGCTGCCTACTACCGACTACATAGGACTAATGTCAAACAAGGCATCATCTATCATACCCGACAAGGACATTCTTCTCGATCCGCAAGCACTGTCAACCACATTCAGTGTTCCTTCCATTCCAATCCGTTTGGGGTGCCGTCAGCTTAATACGGCATCGTATCCTGCTCGTTCGCTCTTCTCTTTGGACTTTGATGATGATGCCATCAGGGAGCGAGTGATTGCCGACCGCATTGAGAAGCATCTGCCGACGGATAATCTTGCCTTGATTCAGGATGCCATCGATGCACGTAAGCTCCGTATCCGTAACAACATGCCTTTGAAACTTGAGATTGAGCGTGACTTTCAGGCCGATCGCGAAAAAGTGATTGTGACAGATGTGACCGACCGAAATGATTTGGCTGTTGACAAGAAGGCCATTTCGCTCCAAATCAAGAGCCTCAGCGAGTCGGATACGTTCTGGCTTGATACAGGTGAGTTCAAATGCAAAATTGCAGCTAACTGATGTTAAATTATGATTATTAATCCCGATATAATATGCAAACGATAATAAACAATGCCATTGAGCAAATCAATCAAGGTGCCGACTGGGTCAGCAACAAGGCAAAGAAAGACAAAATGGCGTCGTATAAGGCTCTTGTCAAGGAACGCCGGACGCTGAAGAAAATCCGCAGCATTTGCAGCACGAAGGCGACGGCTGTACTGTATGGCCAAAGTCAGTGTGGCAAATCACACCTATCCAGTTCGTTGCTGTCGGCTGATGGACAGCCCATGTTGGTGTTTGACCGTATGAACGGTGTCAGTTACGAATTTCTCACACATCTCAATCCACAGGGTTCGGGCGAGGCTACGGGACTTATCACACGCTTCACCACCCAGCAGCAACCTGATGTCAGTAAGGAATTTCCCGTACATATCAAGCTGATGTCCATTAAGGATATAGCCCTGATGCTGTGTGACGGCTACTATCGCGACATTGAGCAGCGTGAGCCTTTCTCTCAGGATAAAATCAAGCAACTCCTTGAGGATTTGCGTTCACGGAAAACTTCCAGACGGCAGCAGTACATCTGCGAGGACGACATGGGAGAGATAGAGGAATATTTCCACACTTTTTCGCAGGATTTGTATTGCGCCCTGTCAGCCACAGACTTTTTCGGTGAACTGTCGATGATGATAGAACATTTAGACGACAGGGACGTTGTTTTGGCCTTGAATATGCTTTGGAACAATGACCCGAATCTATCGCAACGTTTCAGGCTGTTGTTTGATGCCTGCCAAAAGCTTGACTTTGCCAGCGATGCCTACATTTCGTTCGATGAGCTTGACAACTCGAAAGGACAAACCATGCTCAGCGTTGGCTGGTTGGACCTGAAAGACACCAACACCCAGTCGTTGGTACGCTATAAAAGCCAAAGTGGCGATTTCAAGTCGGGCCAAATCGCCAAAACCTATCTTGCAGCCATTTGTGGCGAAGTGGTGTTGGAGGTTGTTCCCCCTAATGCTGATGAGGATGGTAAGTCGAAGTATATCAGTTCAATACTCAATAATGTTGATGTCCTTGATTTTCCTGGTGCACGTCCTCGCGGGGGTTTGCTGACAGCTGACGGTAAGGAAGAAACCCTGTTGCGCCGTGGCAAGGTGGGCTATTACTTTAACAAGTATTCCGCCGAAAGGAAAATCAATTCCCTGCTTTTCTGCTGGCAACCAGACAATTTTGATGCCAAGCCGATGGAGAGCGTGTTGCGCAGTTGGGTAGATATCGCCATAGGAAAGAATGAAGAAGAACGGGCTGAATACATGAAGGATCTGGACGTTCCACCGCTATTCTTTGTGGGCACAAAGTTCAATTTCCATCTGCAAGCAAAAACTGATGACCGTGCCGACAATAATAATGCCCTTACGACAAGATGGGACAAATGGTTCAGGGAACAGCTCTCCAAGGATATTATTGGCATACCAACGGAGCCAAATGACAAAAACACCAATACCTACTATAAATGGTTTGAATCGTGGACAACAGCCAACCCTAGTTTCGACAACTGCTATCTGCTCCGCGACTTCCGCTATTCCACAACTATCTATAAGGGTTGGAAAGAAACGGGGAAGGAAACCACACGCGAGTGCGAACCCTATTCTGGCTTTTATGCAAAGCTCCGTGACTCCTTTATTAACGATTCCTTTGTTAGGAAACATTTCAAGGATGCCGCTATCCGTTGGGACGAGGCATCGGAGCCAAACTGCGACGGGTCGCTTCCGATTGCTCGCAACCTTGCATCCATTGTCGGAAAAATAGCGGCCGCAGCGGAGGCAAAGAATAAGCGTGATGTCATGGAATCGCTACAGAAGGTGATAGATGTGCTGAAAACCCATTATTACGACAACAATTCGGAAGTCGCGCTGAAAAAGGCCCTTAATTCCGCCGCACGCTTGCAAGCATCGCTCGATCACGCTTTCGGTCATGATCCTTATTATTTTGGAAGATTTATGGAAGCATTGACCATAAAGGAATATGCGGTTCATGAAGTGTTTTCCAATGCTTTTTCGGGTTTGGGCGACAAGGGCAATATGGGTGACTATGTAATGATTTACCTGAGAGCGCCTGGATTGAAATCAAGCAATACGTTTGAAACAAATCTTGAAATCCTCAGAAATACATACTTCTTTGACAATATCCAGAATTGCAGGGATCATTTTGAGAATGAGTTGAAGATAGATCTGGAGTATCTGTTCAAAAAAAGCGAGTTCGGCTTGCAAAGCCCATCGCAAGTGCTGGCAGCAACCTTAAAGGATTATCTGTTTGACACGTGGTTGGGTGAGTTACAAAAGAAGTGCTTATCCGATATGCTCGGTGAAAGCACCTATGGCGATTTGGTTGACATGCTGAAGTCGTTGTTCGAGAAGTACGAGATTGACCGCAAAATAGCCATGACCATTCATGAATATGTGGATACGTTTGGAGTCAATGTCAAGGAACTCAGTGAGATGATAGCTGACATGGGTGCCGAAATGGTAAATAGTTTCATGCTGTCAGTGGGATATGATTTCTATACCCAGTCGGCAAGTGATGATGTGATGAAATATCTGAGGGATGCAAACCAGCAGCATCAAATCGGACTGTGTTTCAAATTCATTGAGGGAGGAGTGCAGCAGACTAGTAATGAACGTATTGCGGACATAATGGCCAAGATGGACGACAGGTCGAACATCAGGCAGCTGATGATGAAGTATTCGCAAGTTGGCGTTGAAGGACTTTCCCAGCAGGACATTGATGATTTTTCGGCCTGCATTCCTGGTTTCCGCCAAAGCTGCCGTTGGCGCGATTTGGCAAAGATTGGCTATGTGCTTACGAAAGACATTCCACAGTATAATATCGAGGACAACGACCAACTGGGACGTATCATTGAAAAATGTAGAACCTTAAATAATTAATGAATTATGCCAGCAGTTAAAGGCTATATGCCGCTATGTGTCACCCCACGTTCGAAAGTTTGCGATGAGCAGGGTGTTGGCCAATGGCCAATGTGGAAACGCTTCGAAAGCGTTAAAGGCATTGTTGACCAATATATTGACAAGCCATACCGTAGTTTCCTTGCCATGCCTTATCATGAGATTGACAAGATGAAGGCGGAGGAACTTTTCTATTGGTACACTCCCCGATGCGATACTGCATACGTCCGCTTGAGCCAGGCTGGTGATGACCATGACTTTTACAAAGGCATCCTTGCTGATACACTGAAACACTATCGGTCGGTAGTGGCCAAACTGCAAAGCGAAGGTAAGGCAGAAGATGCCAATTTTCTGTCGCTGTCGCTCAAGTATGCCGGCGATTCGGAAGACAACATCTATTGTGGCGATGACCATGTGGTGGCTACAGTGTGGGGTATGCGTCAGCGTCCGGGACATGAGATGGGCGCATCGATGTTATCTGTTGAGCTGATACCCGAAGTGGAGTATCATACTGTGCGATTTGAATTAGGTGACTTAGGCACAGCAAGCGAATCCGTTTCACTAAAGAAAGGCCATGGATCAAAGATACATCAGTCTCAAGTGCCTTTGGTGAAAGCCAAGAACGGATACGTCTTCACGGGCTGGGACCGCAATCCTATAGGGGTTGAAGTGAAAGGCGATTTGCTGTTTAAAGCCGAGTACAAGGAGCAGGCTAAGCAGGAAGTCCCTCCTGTTCCAGAATCGCCGAATAATCCAGTGGATGAGAAGCCGATAACAAGAAATCAGGTAGAAGAAGAACATGGCGACAACCCTAAACCCAAGAAGCATCATGTGCGTTTCCTTTCGCCCGAAAACCTTATTGTCAAGGAATTGGATGTGGAGCATGGCAAACGGATACTTCCGGGACTTGTTCCCCAGTTGCCTTCTGTTGGAAAGATGGTGTGCCCGGCATGGAATGGAAACCCATTGAATGACGTTATCGTTGCAGACCATGACTATAAGGCTCTTAAGCCGAAGATGCCGGAGAAGCCACAGCACACGGTCCGTTTCCTTTTGCCCGACGGACAGGTTTGTTCGCAGTTGAAGGTGGAACATGGCTCGCGCTTGTCGGCTGCACAGGTGCCGCCCCTGCCAGTGCTGAATGGAGTGTTAAGCCCCGCATGGGATGTCAATCCCGTAGGTGAACTTATTAATGCTGACCGTGATTTCATGGCAAAGCCACCGCAACAGGAAGACGCGGGAAAGGACGAAGACCAGGTGTGGCATAGAGTGCGTTTCATCGGCCTCGATGGCAAAGAGGTGATGCGGACGCAGGTGTTGCATGGCAATTGCCTGAAAAGCGAACAGGTGCCGCCGTTGCCTGTCGCGAATGGCAAGCAAAGCCATTTTTGGGTACCTAATCCGCTGAAACTGATTATTAATAAAGATACCGACATTAAGTTACAGAGTCGCCGCCACGGCATCATGCCGAAGATCTTTGGAGGAGGCAGTGGCATGGGTAACGGCTTTTGGCGCTGGATGTTACGCATCGCGTTGTTCATATTGTTCGTTTTTGTTGTACTTTATATCATTTATCTTTGTAATCCGTGTTCTAAATAAAACAGACATACAATGCCAATACCAGCAGTTAAAGGCTACAAACCGTTATGTGTCACCTTACGGTCGCAGGTATGCGATGAGCAGGGGATAGGACAGTGGCCCATGTGGAAACGTTACGACAGTGTGAAAGGCATCATCGACCAGTTTGTCGATGAACCTTATCGTGATTTTCTTGCCCTGCCGTATTATGATGTTGACAAGCAGAAATCGGAAGAGTATTTCTATTGGTTCACGCCGCGTTCCGATGCCGAATTTGTGCGCTTGAGCAAGGCTGGCGCCGACCATGACTTTTACAAGTCGTTGCTCGACAAGACGCTCGCCCATTATCATTCGGTGCTTGACCGGCTGAAGAACGAAGGATTGGCCGAAGAAGCTAACTTCCTTCAGCTTTCGCTTAAGTATGCCGGTGATTCGGAGAGTAATGTCTATTGTGGAGACAATCGTGTGGTAGCCACGGTTTGGGGTATGCGGCCCAGAGATGGCTTCGATTTTGAAGAGTCGATTATCTTTGCGGACTTATTCCCTGAAAAGGAATTACATATTGTCAGGTTCGAACTTGGTGTCCGTGGCACTACTGACAATCCCACAGAGCTGAAGAAAAGTCATGGCTCAAGGATTGAGCCCCATCAGGTGCCGTTGGTTCGAGCCAATGATGGCTGTGATTTCTTGGGCTGGGATAGGAATCCCATAGGTGTTGAGGTGAAATCTGACCTTAGTTTTACGGCCCAATACAAAGAACAGCCTAAGCCGAAAGAAGAGCCGAAAGAAAAATCGAAGGAAGATCCGAAGGAAGAACTGAAAGAAGATCCGAAGGAAGAACCGCCAATCACTCATCACATCCGTTTCCTTACACCTGACGGGCAGGTTATCATCGAATTCGATGCTGAGCATGGCAAACGGATTGGCAGCGACTATATTCCTCAACTTCCAGTTGTTGATGGAGTTGTCTGTACGACTTGGGATGGCGACCCGATGAACGATGTGGTCAATGACAACCGCGACTATAAGGCCATTGCGCCAGCACCGCCCGACACGCAGAAGCATACGGTGAGGTTTCTCCTTCCCGATGGAAAAGTCATCACGCAGTTTCTGGTTGAGCATGGAACAAGGCTGACTCCCGGTCAGGTGCCGCCCTTGCCTGTGGTTGACGGCGAGACCTGCAGTGAATGGAATGCCGACCCTATGGCCGAAAGTATTGTCGAAGACAGAGACTTTACCGCCCAAAAGCCTGAAAGGAAAGAACCTGTGAAATCAGGGCGCGGCGGACTGTGGCATGCCTTGCTCAATTGGCTGCTGCTTGCCTTGGGCTTGCTGCTGCTTTTCCTGCTGTTATGGCTGATTTTGCTGGGTCATGGGCATTACGACTTCTGCGGGTGTGGCTGCACCGATCCAGTTGTCCGTCCTATTATTCCAACCAACAATGTTATTCCGGACGATAATGTTAATCCGGACGATAAAGTGATTCCGCCTCCTGTGTTAAGACCTTGCGATGAGGTACAGAAATCGGGAAGCAATACCCCAGAGAGCTTTATTGTCGATATGGGGCAGAATTCCGGCTCTTTCGAGTTCGATTACTTTACGGGTAATTACTACCCTGACCTTATCGTCATCTATGATGGTGAAGATAACAAAGGTGAGGAAATCTTTAGGTTTTTCGGACTTACGGACGAGTATGAAATCACGAAAACAATCCAGTTCCATAAACCGAAGATTTATATAGAAGTAATTCCTGATGGCGATTCAGGGACCGCCTGGAGTTTTATGGTGCATTGTCCAAACGATTGATTGACTATGAAAAGAGAAAAAGAATATGTGGGTAATTCAAGACCCTTTTCCATCATTCTGAGAGTGGTGGGCTTGCTGCTGATTCTGATGCTGATAGCATGTCTCGTGAAGACTTGCGCCGAATGCAACTATAAGGCACATATTGTTGAGCGGACAGGTTTCCTGCCCGATTATGACGACTGGGACAACATGCCAAACGTGGTGCCACCCTATCAAGATGACGACACGTTGAATCTTCCCAAGCAAGTGCTGCTTGAGCAGTATTTCCCGCCTATTGGTGACCAAGGCAACAAGGGCACTTGCGTGGCGTGGGCGACAGGCTACAACCTGAAGACGGCTCTCAATGCCATCGATGGGCATTGGACAGGGGAAATGCTGGAACAAGCCTCCAACCAGACTTCGCCCAAAGACCTGTGGCTGTCAATCCCACAAGGGCAAAAGGGTGAAGGATGTTCGGGAACTGGTTTCGAGGCTGCATTCAATGTCTTGATGACCAACGGAGTGGCTTCTATGGAAAAAGTTCCATACGAAGAGCTGAAAGGATGCGATGGGACTGGATTTGGCGACACTACGAACCGGATAACGGACTTCTTTGTCGTGGCTCGTGATGGAGACTTGCCCACAGTAGGCGAATTGAAAGCCTATCTCAACGACACCATACCCTTGGCTTTTGGAGCGCATCTTGGCGACCGCTTCATGAGATGGAAAACTGACAAGGTGATCGATTATGACACCTATAATTATTCGGGAATGCATGCCTTTCATGCCATGACCTTGGTGGGTTACGACGACGGGCGCCATGCTTTCCGAGTGCGCAACTCGTGGGGAACCGACTGGGGCGACGAAGGCAGCATTTGGGTGGATTACGACTTTTTCTGCCGTGAGTTCTGCTTCGCCGTCTTTGTGGCAAGAAATAAAAAATGTAAGTGACTGATAGATTTCGGAAAAAATGATATCTATACGAATAGAAACAAACAACAAATAGCAATTAAATCTTATCATTATGAAAAGCAAGTTTAATCTTGGATGGATTTTGTCCGTTGGGGCTGCGTTGGTTTTGGCAGCCATGGGTTTTATGAGTTTCTACTACCTGAATGGTGGAAAACTTTTATGGAGCATCATAGTGGCTGTATGCCTTTTGGTGGTTCCTATTGTGGTGTGCATGCAGCTTGAAAAGGCCAAGCTGTGCAGCAAGCCTTTCTATTTCAAAAAGTCGGCTGTCACCGAAACGGTTATGTTGGGCATCATGCTCGTCGTTTTCGTGGGTGGCATGGGCCTCATCAACCATTTCTTTACGGTGAATGGCCGCACCAAACAAATTGAGGACATTGTTGCCGACCAGCGCCAACAATTGGATTCAATGACCGCCAGTTACAACGATTATGTCAATAGAAGGGTTGAGAATTGGAGAAGTTTACTGGAAGAAGTCGTAAATAACAAGGTCGGAAATGAGCAATTTTGCGAGCGATTGTTTGAAAGTACCGATTTGGCAGATATGACGAAAGTTGAATTTATGGTGACTAACCTGGAAGGAAACCTGTCTATCCTCAATGATTCTGTGCCAGATGTGATGAACAGGGAAAAGCTGAGCTGGTGGCAGCTGCCATCCGTTATGAACAATGTCGATGAAATTTCCGGCGCTCTTCAGGCCAAATACAACGTTTTGGCTGAAAGGGCCAAGAATGACACGACCGACATGACCATTCTTCGTGAATATGGTGAAGCGTATACTGATCTTGGCATAACTGTTCCCGAATATTGGAGCTATTCCTTTACCACCGCATCCGAAGTTATGAAATGCTTCACCGAGCCGGATGGCTTCATCAGCAGCATCTGGACGGTGATATGCGGCTTGGTGGGCATCCTGCTCTTCCTGCTTCCCTATCTTACGGCCGAACGCGACAGCCGCAGCAAAGGCTTGTTCAAGGAACTGCTCAAGGATGAAGACGATGATGAGGAAGAAAACGGCATAGGACGGCTTTAGGCGGCAGGAACGCGAGACCGCAAGCCTCGAAACCTTTTCATTGGGAAATATTAAATTGAATAATTACAAGTAAATAACAAACTAAAAATAATATCATTATGTGGGATGAATTACGAATCCAGTGTAGCGATGCAAGCGAAATCGCAGAAGCACTCATTAACAGAGAAGTGACCTTAACCCAGCTGATGTCGGTGCCGGTTTTCATGGGCAGGGCATCCATGGTCGATGATGCGGCATGGGACTTGTGCAATAGCAGAAACGATTTCCAACGCTATATGGACATTTACCCTAACGGCAGACATGTTGCGGATGCCAATGCCAAGATTGCCGAGACCCGAAATAGGGAAGAACAGGAAAAGTGGAACGATGCCTTGAAGGTAAACAACATGACGGGTTATATCGGATACTTACACGCTTATCCTAATGGCGTCCATGCCGCCGAAGTTGACGACAAGGTTTGGGCTGTGGCAGAAGCCAACGGCACATACGATGCCTATGTCACCAATTTCCCTAACGGTAAGCATACGGATGAAGTCAGAGCACGACAGGAAGAGCAGAGAAAGGATGAAGAAGCCTGGCAGTCGGCATGCAGCAACAACACCTCGGCCTCATACGAGTTCTACAAGGAATCCTATCCTCATGGAATGCATGTGGCCGAAGCAACAGCAAAGGTAATTGAAATAATGAAGGAACAGAAAGAGAACATCATTCGCGATTTGGAAGAAGACAGCAACGCCTACCCATTGGGTTACCTCAAAGTTTGCGGCATCACGGCCAATGACCTAAGGGATAAGGTCAAGGACAGTAAGGGCCAAATCAGAAACGAGGTGTTGAAAAGCTGGGATAAAAATCCGGTGTCTCTCAGGATGGGCAAAACTCCCACGAGTATTCCCGAGGGAAACACGGAGGTTTATTTTTGGGGCGTGCCGGGTTCGGGCAAGACTTGCGCCATGGCTGCCATCCTTAGCATGGCGCGAAAAGGAAATTGCTTTGAACCTCGCGAGGGTGAAGGTTTAGGTTATATGAACCAACTCTCTACCATGTTTCTTGGCGATCCTAACAAGCCCGCCGTTTGTTTTCCTACCGCTTCGGATGTGGATACCACACAGTATCTTCCATTGACCTTGAATGAAACAGTCAGAGACAGAAGAGGACATGAAAGCATCAAGGAACACAAGCTCGCAGTCGTTGAGATTTCCGGCGAGATATTTGAATGCTTCAGTTGCGAAGTTGAGGGCAGGACATTTAAGACTGGAGCGCATAAGGCGACTTATGAGCAACTGAAAAAATATCTTGAAAATACGGATAATCCCAAATACCACTATTTCATTCTCGACAGCAGGCCGTTGCATAACGCTGACCAGGTGCTCATCCTACAGAATGCCGCCACATATTTTAAAACTCATCATTTGTTCAACAGTACCACGCAAGGCATAAGCCTGATAGTTACGAAATGTGATCAGCTGTCGCCTGATAGAAACCGATGGAAGGATAGCGCGATGGAGGCGGCAGATGAATATTTCGGCTCTTTAGTGACCCAGTTGAAAAAAATCCTTGGTAACCCCGGAAATGGTGGATTAGGTCTTACTAATGGCACAATAGATGTGGTTCCTCTTTCAATCGGCGAGGTGTTCTTCCAAAGCCTGTGCCTGTTCGATCCTGAACCAGCTTCTGTTTTGGTGAAGCAGCTGATTGAATACTCGAAGGTTGCGGAAACGGACAGTTGGAGAAGAAGAACAAGAAACGTGTTTAGGAGATAGTTTTTAAGCAGATGCACTCGTGAAGCAAGGAAACAGGAGGAGGCTGTGGGATTGCACGACATTGTGGTAGTGGTAATCCCATGCCCTCGGAACACCGAAGGCTTCGCCCGTTTTTGATTTTCGTTTTATTTTTGAACAGTTATTTAAATTAGGGAAACAACATGATTAAGATAATAATTAGCGGTACGTCCGACGGCTTCTATCCCAGATATGCCACGGATGGTATCCTTGATGACGAGATTTCGAAATCTTTATTGGACCGCCGCCGTTTTCTCACCCGCGACGCTGATAGGCTCAACAAGGAAGGCTATAGCTTTCAGCCTTTGGCTACAGGTGTCCTGTTCCATAAGCTGATTCTTCTTTTCGATGGTTTTGGCCGCGACGGTTTCATGATGGCCAGCCTTTTCCTGCCTAAGGGAGAAAAACTGGCTGGCACCGAAATCAAGAAGGCTTTGGACGATATTGTCTTGAAATACAAGATGCACATCGTGGGGGGAATGGCTAATGTGGATGTCGATTGGTCGTTTGTGAAAGACAAATCCGACGAACTGAACAAACTGGTGGAAAGCAAGCATTGGAAACAGCACCCTCGAGTTGGCGACGCATCGCGCACGGCCTTGATGCAAGGGGCCGAAAACCGCGTGGACGATTATTTCCAATATCCCCATTTCCTAAAATCTGGCTTTGCCAACTTCGAACAGGTGTTTCTTACCGAAAGCCTGCTCGACCCGCAAATGGTGTCGGACAATGGCGAAGAAGGCTACAAAGTGCTGACGACAAACGATGTGGATATCGACGACATCGATTATGCCATTGAATATAACAACCCGAACGGATACTTCACTAATGGCTTGAAATCATCTGTCAAAAAGAAAGAACTGGAAACAAGTGCAGGAGACTTCCGGTGCGGCAGACTCGAAAGAAGTGGCTATAGGCCTGCCGAGGTCTATATCCCTTCCGGCACACAAAGCTCGGATGGCGAAACCATCAATGTGGAGCTGCCCATTCTCGTCCCCAAAAGCGCATCGGTTTCGCTTCGAATCATTGACAAAGCAACTGGAAATCTGTTTCTAAGTGGAGAGACTACCGTTGAATGGAAAAAAGGCAAGTTCTACGACTCGTCTTGGGAAAAAAGAACTGCTGAAAACGGACTTTACAAGTTTGAGAGAGAGGAATGTGACGAGGTCTGGACCGTCAAGGTGAGCTGCAACGGCTACGATGATAATGAACTGTCTGTCGCCATTGCCGACGGCACTGTTGGTAAAGTTGATGTTCAGCTTACGTTCAACCCGACTTGGACCATCAACGTGATTTCGCCCGTAAACGGAGGAACATTCCCAGTGAAGCAAAACGGAAAATACACGGAAATCGAAAAGCTGAAACGCAGTTTGAATGTCGCAGGACTTGAAGTGGCTCCGCCACAGGAGGATGCCGCAAACAGAACCGTGACAATAAAGGCCAAGTATCCGCTAATCACGGTAAAGATTATACTTGATTTTCAGAAAATTTCTGAAATGTCCGTCCGGAAAAACGAATTGGATGCAAAAATCGATGAACTGAAAAGGTGTTACGCTGATCAAGGTCTGGAATTTGACAAATGCGATGATTCAAATGGGAATGTGAAACTGTATTTTAAGAAGAAAGAAGCCGTTTCGCTTCCTCCGGTCAAAGCCGGAGGAAATTCCCCGCACGACGGGTCCAACTCGGCAAACTCCGGCGTTTCCGTTCAGCTAACGGCCTCAGACCCGGGACGGCCAAAGAGAAAAGAGAACACCTACAAAGATAAAGATGTTAGGAAAAAAGAAGAACCGGTAGAAAAGCCAATAAAGAAGTGGGTGCTGCTGCTGGATAAGAAATCGAAGAAATTTTCTGTCTTTGGAAATGGTCCTGATGAAATCATCAAAGATAAAGGTATCTCCTATGACAAAAAAAATCATAGGCTTGTGATTGAGTGTCAAGACATGCCTACGGTTGAACCAAAGTTTGCGAAAGTTGAGAAAGACCGTTATTCGTATAGGCTGGAACTTGGAGATGAGGAAGAGGTTGTTTGGCGGCAAGAAACCGAAAAACCTCAGCCATACAAGGTTGTCAGGAAGCTCCGGACAAAATACATGTTCCTGTTGGTCGTGTCGCTTCTGCTTGTGGTTGGCGGTGCATTGGCTTTGGCCTTGGCTCTGAAGGACGACAACAACGTGTTTGCAGAACAAAAGGAAAGAATGGAACATTTCAATGATCAGGTGAAAGGCTTTGAATGTTATTGTGGCGATTTCACACTTATGGCAGGTGCAGAACAATGTCATTCAGAATGTCTGAAGATAATTGAAGGATTGGAAAAAAATGAAAAGCAAAAAGAAGCCCAACAGGATTCATTGTATCTCGCTTTTGAAAGCTTGTACCAAAAACAATGTGACTTCAGGCATCGCGATAGCGTGAATTTTGCCCGACTTAGCTTCTTGGAAAAGAAATGGAATGATGTAGATATGAAGTCTTATGATGAGATTAAGGATAAAATTGGTGATTTGACAGCCCCGATGTCTGAAGCACATAGAAAGCAGGTGAACAAATGGATTAATGAAAGGGAAAAAGAAAAAAAATCATTAGCAAATGCCGAAGAGGAAAGGGAAGAATGGGAAGAGCTTAATATGGTAGATGGGCCAGATTCTGCCCGTGGTTTTATTGAAAAGTATGGTGATGGCAAGTATGGCGGAAGGTATTCAGAAGATGTTGGAGCGGTGAAAGCTTTTAAAAAATTTTATGAAAATACAAAGACATTAGAAGAATGTAAAGGTTTCCTCAATAATTATCAGAGTGAATATCCTGATTCTAAGATGGTTAAGAAAGTGACTGGTTGGGTGGAAGATCTGAAAAAAAGGCTCCAAGATACTCAAGGTGAAAGTACTTCCCTGGGTGCCCAGGAATCTGTTGAAAAATCAGATGGTGATGGCGGTGGGAAGAAAACACTAAACACAATAAATGAAATATTCAACAGCCTTAATTATCACAATGCTGCAGAGTTAACTATAGATCAGTATTTTGAGGAATTTTCTTTGAATAATAGCGTCGACAGGTATAGTAAGCAAATTTCAAATATCAAAGATAGAGCAAGAAAAATGGGCAAAGATCAATATGAACAATCATTTCAAAGAGCCAATGGTTATGTTTCCTCAGAAGCTAATAAAAAAAATGATTGGGATATTTTGACTTGCTTAGTAAATGCTTTAGATGGAAAATTGCAATAAAATAAAAATCATAATACAACACAAACCAATGAAAACAATTAAAATCATTATCGTGGTGGCCATAGCAGCCGCCTTGGGTTTCGGAATCTACAAGATTGCCACAAACGAACCAGAACAACAGCAACAAGAAGAAATCATAATTCCTGAAGTATGCGAAGGGACGGTGGCTTCGGCCGGAAAGCTCATTGAGGCGCAGGTCAATGCCGTCGGCGACGGCGATTTCAAGAAGCTGCAGGCGCTTCCCGAAGAGCTGCGTAAGTTTTTCGCTAATCAGAACGTCGAACCAGAATGTATGACGAGCGTGAACGTGGTCATCCGCAACCGCTGCCTGGTGCGTTTCATCGCCATGGCAAGAAGCGAATTTGCAAAGAAAAGCTGGAACTGGGATAACTTTAAAAGCATCGAGGCCATGACAGCGGACTTCCTCAAAGGGGAAAAGAGCAACAGCGACCTGATGGAAATCGACGGGATCTGCAAGGAATACCGTGTAATTGTAAATTACAATTCGAATGTGAATAGGCAAAGCAAGCAGCTTCCGTCATCCATCGACGACAGATGGAACTACAAGACGGTGGAGAATCTCTTGGCCAATGTGCCCACGGCAAGCGCTCCAGTCAGCAACACTACGCTCTACGAAAGCACGCGGAAAGCAGCCGTTCAGAAAAAGCTCCACAGCGGCCATGTGGCTTTCGTGGATGCCTTGATGGAAAAAGGAAAGGTTGCCCTTCCTGACATTCCTACCGATAGCCAGTATCGTTCTGTAATCAACAAGATAGCCGATAAGGACAGTGAGATGGCCTTATACCAGAACATGGCTAAGTCGCTCTATGGAGTGAGTTCGGGCGATGTGAACGGCAATGTCAAGCGTTGGAATGAAATGCTGGATGCGTTCCCAAAGCCATCTCGGTAACATTTAATGTGGAGGCACGGTAGCTTGAGAAGTCCGCTCATTGAGCTTGCCGAAATTGAGGATGCTTCGTCATTTCGGCAGGCTCAGGGGGCCGACGCCAATCGGCAAAAGCCTTGCCGCCCCGAAATTTTGCAGGAATCGTTTAATGATATAGTAACGCTAAAAAATAAGTGTGTAACACATCTAAACATTAGCCATTGATTTCCTGTTGAACGCAAATTGCCACAAATCAGCCGTAAATTAATGCGAATTAACTGATATACATTTAATTATAACTTTTAATAATTTATGATTCATTTACGATAATTTGCGTTTTGCAAAGCGAAAAAAACAACTATTATCGTTATAGGTTATTTTTTAATTATCACATAAAGCAGTTATACTTATGAAAAGAATGATGAAATGCCGTTTTGCCACAAAGTTGGCAATCATGATGCTGTGCGTGACCGTCCCGGCATGGGCACACGGACAATCCAAAGGGAAAAAAGCACCGGATGTGAAAACAGCGCCGGATGCCACATGCGGATGGTCGGAAAAAGACCTTGAAAAGGCAGGGAAGCAGTTGGCGGATATGAACCGCTGGCAAAAAGCCATCGATGAATTTGAAAAGGGAAATGCTGAACTTGAGAAGCTGCGCAAAGAAGCCGATAGTCTGGCAAGCGTCCGTAAAGACGTTGAATCCCGGCTCAAGTATGCCCAAGGCGTGCTGAAAAAAGACTTGTGCAGCAATAAGGGCGATAAGGATTGGTTCAAAAATCTGTATGCTGATTACGACACCGTCATGCTGCTGCAGGTCAAGGGACATCTCGGCGATAAGGAATCGGAAAAAACCGTCAGCGATCTGCTGGCTTGCCATAGGGCCGAAGCCCTGTTGAGCAAACCCTACGCTTCCGTAAGCGAACGTGTCGTCTCGGCTGCTGCCGAACTGGATGCAATGGCAAAGGCCAATGATATTCATCTCTCGGAAAAATCAAAGTGCTCGGAAATAGCTACACGCCTCAAGGATTACGGACGCATGACCGGACAGCTGAAAACTGTATTGGATTTCGTTTGCAAAATGAAGAAAGTAGAAGAAGGAGATGCGGATATTATCATAAAAAATTATCTTGAAGATTTTTATGAAATAATAGAAACGGAACTCGATCAGGAATTGTTCGCTCCCGATGCTTACCCTTACTTGTATGGCGTGCTGATGGAAACCATGAAAATCAAGATAGATGACCCGACCAAAGATATTAAGAATTTAATTGATAAGTTATGAAAACGACAACCATGAAACAGATAGTATTGTTATTTGCAGTTTTGCTTTCATTCACGGCCAATGCCCAGACCGTTAGGAAGAATCCCAAGCCTGCCGTTGGGAAGGCTAAAGGCAGCGTCGATTCCACTCAGATCAATGATCTCAATCAGCGTGTTGCCGATTTGATAAACGAAGTGGATTCGCTATGTCAAATTTACAACGGAATGAACGACAAATGGTTTCAGGGCAAGGCAATTGATGCCAGGATGAAAGATGTGAAGCAACAATGTGATAAGGCGAAGGAAAGTATGGAAAATGCAAACACCGCCATCGATTCGATAAAGGAAGAAATGGCATGGATTGACGAGCTTCGCAAATATTACGATAGCCATTCGCTTGACGAGCTGTATCGCGGAGATGACCGGCATCCTTGTGCCAGCGTTCCGACACTCAAGCTGCACCAGAAGCTGTTGGGCACAAACTATCCTAAGAAGATTGACGACTTGCTGCTGTTGGCAGAAAGCGCGTCTTCGTTGAAGGAGGAGTATGATGCCGAAAAAAACAAAAGGTATCAGAACGGGTTGAAGCTTATTACCGGATGCGACACGAAATGGAACATCGACGGTTTGCTGGCCGTGCATGGCTACATTAAGGACGAACTCGACAAAGGTAAAGGCAGTGAAATCAGTACGTTGAAAGAACTGATGGAATTCAAGAGATACCTGATGAACGAATATGGCGTTGATTTGGACGCTGATTTTCCCTATCTTGCAAAACAGGCATGGGCCAAACTACCTATTGGGCGGAAGTGAAAGGAAGAATGGTGAATTATTTTGGGTGTCAGGTGATAGGTTTATGATGTTTTGGCTATCAAAATAAGTGAAATTAACAAGAATTAGTGTGTTTTGACTATGATTTCAATTGTTGTACATGGCATATTGGGCACGGGCTACCGTCGGGACGTTGCCGTTGACGGAGGTTCACTGGCCGATGGCGACGTGAAGGTCCTCCACGACATCCGTCGTTACCTTTCGAATCAGTATGGCGACGGCACGCCCGCCACAGGCTGGGCCATGAGTGCGGCGCCGTCGGGGATGTGGCTTCACCGCGTGGAGCGGGCTTTCGACACCAACTACGCACCTGCCTACCTCATGTTTTCTTTCCTGATACCGCGAGGCAAGCGGTTAGATGACGAGGCCGTGCTTGGACGGATTTCGAGGGAAATGATTCTGAACCACTCGAAATTCATCCGTCAGAACGTGATTCAGAATGAGTGCGACTGGAGTTTCCTCAGTCCGTTGTCGCAGGATGTGGAGGGGAGCCTTGTGCCTGAAGGCGGAGCCGTTTCGGGCTACACGGCTCCGGCTGATGGCGAAGTCGCCTTTTACCAAGGCGGCCTTTCGCAGATGCTTTGCAATATGTGGAGCGTCAGCTTTGCCCGATACGGAACCGTGTTTTGCGGAAAGGGGCTTCTGACTGCCGACAGGGAGCTTCCTTCGGTCGAAGTAGCCGAGGCTGAACCGAATGCCGAGATGGAAAAGAGTCGGAATCCCATTGCCGACAGTGTTGCTGACAAACCGGCTGATGCAGAACCGCAGCCGGAACCGATGCGAACCGACAATGTGAATCCGCCCGTAGATGTAAATCCACAATCCAAGGATTGGATAATGCCTGATCCACGAATTGATCATCCATGCGTATATGGCCCGCCAATTCCACCAATTCCACCAGTTAAAGGGAAAAAAGCCAGAATGTTTCATGATGTGCTTTCACCCAAAGGCAGGATACGGAGATTGGAATATGGGCTTACAGTAGTCTTTTTCATGATACATGTTTTTCTGTTGTTGATGGCAGCAGGTGAGCTTGCGTATCTGATTGATGAAGAAGGATGTCCTGAGTCTTGCATATCATTTTTTTCCTTGTCATGGGTTCTTCTCTGGATTCTGTCATCTTGGGTCCTGTTGGTCCAAGGCGCGAAACGGTGTCACGACATTGGACGTTCCGGATGGTTCCAATTGATACCATTTTATCCGTATGTGATGCTTTTCAAAAATGGTGAACGTGGTGACAACGAATATGGAGCCAATCCGAAAGAACCTGTGGCTTCTGAAAATCCGATTGCCGGTAAACGGTCGATAACTGCTTTAGTGATCTGGACATCGTTGGCCGTGGTTATGTTGATTTCGTATAAACGCGGCTCCGATAGTGTTATGGAGGCAAGCCGTGATGATAATGAGTATGTAATTGAGGAAATTGAAGAAGATGTAGTTGAATATGACGAGAGCATAATGATGGATAGCGTTGAGGAAACAGTTGCAGAAGAGGTGGCCGAGCCGATTGTGGAAAATAAGAAAAAAAAGATAAATGTCAGTCAGGAATCAAAGCTGTTCCTTTGCCTGACATGGGAGAATGTGAAAGACGGTGGCAAGCTGTTTTATGAGAAATACGAAGTAGATGATCCAAAACTGAGTCGACAAGCTGACGATATTATTAAAAAAGCACGTTGTGTTAAAAAAGATGAATATGAGAGTGCATACAAAAACGAAATCGGCAATGACGATAATAATGATCGTTTAGATGGTTTGAAGCATTATTTGCAAGTAATTATTGACTTGAGGACATTTGATTCGTTAGTGGGCGAAGAAGCAAAAAAAACTGCTCCAAAATTTGGATTAGGTTAAACAGAAACAATAACAAACACAAATTTATCATGAGAAAAAAGATTTACATTATGCTTGCCGCCATTTTGACGGCAATAGCCACATACGGCAACAATGACAAGGATCTTAGGGAGATTGTTGGGAGGCTGAACAATTTAAATAAAGCCAATACAGGCGATGCCTTTAGGTTCGATAAGGCTGAATATGACGGTCATGTGGTGACTTTGACCTATTTGGTTGCAAAAGGAGGCTTCAATTTTAATGGCGCCAGGTCAAACGAGGAAAGTTTCCGCAACAATATGCTTCTGAGTTATGCCAATAACGAGACTGACGAATTCAAAAAACTGCTTGAAGCCATAGTAGAATCAGATGCTGAATTGAAAATCGTAATTAATGGCGATTATAACGAGTCTTTCACCATGCGCTATACAACCAAAGAACTGAAAGAATGCCTTTCGAATGCTGATGCCGATCCTCTGTTAAGGTTAAAAGTTTTTGTTGATAATGGAAAATTCCAAACCCCGATGGATTGTGGTGACGGAATGACGATGACTGATATTTACTATGATGCACGTTACATGGCATACGAGTTTGAGTGTGACGAGTTGATAATTGACATTGATGATTTGAATTTGAACAAGAACGTGCTAAAGGTGTCAATGTTGGAATTTATCTCCAATTCTGATGATTTTATGAATCAAGCCATTTATGATTTGTTGGTGAAATTACATTATGGAGTGATTTTCAAGTTTGTCGGTTCGTTAAGCGGAGACGACTGTACGATATATATTGAACCGAATGAGGTTGTTGAAGGCTTGGTGTATGATGCTTCGGAGTTATATGCAGAAGAGGATGATGACATTGATGAAGACGATGAGGGTTCAATGGAACTATTGAAAGCTATTGCGGTTTTGGCAGACCTTGAAACCCCAACGGAAGTGTCGGATGGAATGGTTATGACCGAGGTGACTCTTGATGGATCTTACTTCACATACGTTTTTGAATTAGACGAGTCGGAATCTGACCTGATGAATATGATTGAAGAGAATAAAGAATTGGTAAGATTGATGCTCAAGAGCCAGTTTTTTGATGATGAAGATAACAGGGAACTGTGCAACATACTGAAGAAAGTGCATTATGGTGTAAAATACAAGTATGTTGGCAAGTCAAGTGGGAAGATGCTCGCAGTGTGCATTGAGCCGTATGAGATTGCTGTATGGAATGTTGAAACAGAGCCTGAAGTGGTTGAAGAAGTGGTTGAAGAATCTGACGAAGATTTGCATGACCCCAAGGCTCTGTTGGATTACACTGCCAACTATTTTAAAAGCCAAACCCCGACTGATTTAGGCAATGGGATGGTTCTGACCGATGTGTTCTTGGATAAATCATATTTCACATACGTTTATGAATGTGATGAGTTGAAACTTGACCTGGACGTAATGAATAGGAATAAGGACTTGATGAAATCGTTGTTGAGGAGTGAAATTGTTAATAATGAGGAAAATAAGGAGTTTTGCGATATGTTGAAGCAAGCGCATTATGGAGTAAGGTACAAGTATGTTGGCGCATCAAGCGGTAAGGTCTTCTCGGTGGGCATGGAACCGGAGGAACTATAGATGTTGAAAAAAACATGGAATTGGCAAAATATTAAGGCTGTAGTATAACGGATGACTGATTTTATAGCGAATGGAATTTGCGCAGATTCCCGTCTGCCGACGGGAATGGCATACAGTTGAGATTGTTAGAACAACGGTGGCAACCTGTTTTCAACCTAAATGTAGACCTCAGCCGCCGCCGTATGCACTGATAACACATAGGGCGGCCATTGACTACGTCGAAATGTAAATTCACCGACACGAAGTGAGGTAATCTTCGATTTCCCGCAACGCGGGAATCTAATTGTGATAATAGAAAAATCAGTCATTTACTAAACTAGAACCAATATTAAACAGTAACAATAACAAACAAATTTATCATGAGAAAAAAGATTTACATTATGCTTACCACCATTATGGTAGCGTTTGCCTCGTGTGGCAACAGTGACAAGGAACTTAGGGAATATGTTCAGGCAATGAACGAATTGTCAGATTTCGGATTAGACAGCGAATTTGCGGACATCGACAAGGTGGAGTATGACGGTCATACCGTGACAATTGCATACACGTTTGACGAAGAAATCCTTGACTACGACGGTGTTGTGGCAAACAAGGAAAGCTTTCGTAGCAACATGCTTATGAGTTTCGTCAACAATCCGAACGAGGGATTCAGGAAGTTCCTTGAGGCCATAATTGGAGCAGATGCCGATTTGAATGTCGTGTATAATGTCGGGAATCCTGACAAGGCTATCTCCTTTACCTTTACGGCAAAAGAACTGAAAGACAACCTTGACTGTTCGGATGACAATCCGCTGGCATTGCTGGAATCAGTGGTTGAAAGCACAAGGCTTCAAACTCCGATGCCAGTGGACGAAGGCATGGTTATGACCGATGTGTTTCTTGACGACCATTACTTCACTTATATCTATGAATGTGACGAGTCGGTTTACGACTTGAATTTTATGGAGGAAAATATGGATGAATTGAAGGAACTGATGTTGGTAGAACTCTCTGGTTCTGACGACATTATGATAAAGGATTTGAGTGACCTGTTGAAGAAAACGCACTATGGACTGAAATACAAGTATGTCGGCACGTCAAGCGGTAAGGCCTTCTCGGTGTGCATAGAGCCAGAGGAGCTATAGATAAGTAAATGAGCATATTTAGTTTACATATAATTTGTCCTATAGGTGGATTCATGGGTTCTATGCCACCTTTTGGATTGGGAAAATGAAGTTATGGAACCCTTAAACACTTAAAAAAATATCATTATGACATTTGGACAATCAGTCGCTACTTGTCTAAGCAAGTATGTAAGTTTCAATGGAAGAGCATCAAGATCTGAGTATTGGTGGTTTTATCTTTTCAATTTTCTCGTTGGCTTGGTTTGTGGAGCAATTAACGAGACGCTAAATCTGATAGTTTCGCTGGCTTTATTATTGCCATCACTTGCTGTGGCTGTCCGCAGAATGCACGATACGGGCAGGTCGGGATGGTGTCTCTTTATTCCCATAGCAAATATTGTGTTTGCATGCATGAAATCCGAATCGGGAGCAAACCAATATGGCGACGAACCTGATGAATGATTTGCAAACGCAGGCTTTGAGACAGCGAGGTCGCGAGAATGTGATGCTTCCGGCATTCTTGGCAATCGCCTCTCGCGGGGCTTCGCTGTCTCAAGTCTTTATGCCTGTTCGTCTTGCTTTTTTTAGTCAATTTAAAGTTTTTGTTTAGTCCTTATGATCTCAATCGTTTTACATCGTACTATAAAAATGCTGAAATGTGTCTTTCCGATAATCAGGATAGCTGCTGTCGCCGCTTTGGTTTTGATGGTTTTCTGTAAATGTGATAACGACAGTGGTGGAAATCCAAAACCCGAACGATGTGAAACAGAAATGAAGCCGTCAGAGAAAATAAAAATCAATTCTTCAGGAACATTATATTTTTGCCTGACGTGGGAGAATGTAAAAGATGAAGGCAGACTGTTTTATGAGAAATACGAAGTAATAGACCAAAACTTGAAGCAAAGTGCTTCCTTTATTATTGATTATGTTTTGGAATACAGTATTGAAGAAGAATATTACAAGAAAGCATACTTAAAAGCATACGGAGTCAAGGGAAATGAAGCCCGTTTGGATGCTTTGCAGGAGTATGTGCGCTTGCCCCAAACGCATGTGTCCACTTTGTCAGAATTATATTCATATCTGACATGGGAAAATGTACAAGAAGGTCCCATACTTTTTTTTGAGAAACATAAAATGAATCTGGAACTTGAGTCATGGGCTATAGATATTATTAATTATGCTTTGGGATACAGGATTGGAGAAGAAGATTATGAGAGAGCATACGAGAAAGCAAGCAAAATCAAGGATGAACAAGAACGTTTCGAATTTTTGAAGGAGTATTTGTTCGAAATATATATCGACAGTAAAATCTCAACTTCATCGAAATTATTTTCATGTCTGACATGGGAGAATGTGAAGGGTGGTTACAGATTGTTCGGTGATAAATACATGATTATGAATTGGGGTTTGTCGGAAAGGGCTGAGCATATTATCAGGTTGGCACTTTGTGTTGGAGAGGAGGAGTACAATAGAGCATACGACAGCGCCAATAAAGTGGAGAAAGAAGAAGACCGCTTGAGTGCCTTAGAGGAGAATCTGCATTTGTGTGATGTAGATTGATTACAGCCGGACATACGAAGAATCTCATGTCCATTTGTTTTTGCGATTTGTTTTCAACCATTATAAGTTTTTTTGTGTATTCTTATGATTTCAATAGTTGTACATGGCATATTGGGCACGGCCTACCGTCAGGAAGTTGTCGTTGACGGCGGTTCACTGGCCGATAGCGACGTGAAGGTCCTTCACGACATCCGGCATTACCTCTCGAATCAGTACGGCGACGGCACGCCCACCACAGGCTGGGCCATGAGCGCGGCGCCGTCGGGGATGTGGCTTCACCGCGTGGAGCGGGCTTTCGACGCCAACTACGCGCCTGCCTACCTCATGTTTTCGTTTCTGATACCGCGAGGCAGGCAGCTGAATGGCGAGGCCGTGCTCGGACGGATTTCGAGGGAAATGATTCTGAACCACTCGAAATTCATCCGTCAGAACGTGATTCAGTATGAGTGCGACTGGAGTTTCCTCAGTCCATTGTCGCAGGATGTAGAGGGGAGCCTTGTGTCCGATGGCGATGTCGTTTCGGGCTACACGGCTCCGGCTGATGGTGAAGTTGCCTTTTACCAAGGCGGCCTTTCGCAAATGCTTCGCAATATGTGGAACGTCAGCTTTGCCCGATACGGAACCGTGTTTTGCGGAAAGGGTCTGCTGACAGCCGACAGAGAGCATCCGTCGGTTGAAGTAGTCGAGGCTGATCCAAATGCCGAGATGGAAATGAATCAGAATCCCGTTGCCGACACCATCGCTGACAGACCAGCTGATGCTGAACCACAGCCGGAACCGATGCGAACCGACAATGTGAATCCGCCCGTAGATGTAAATCCACAATCCAAGGTGAGGATAATGCCTGATCTACAAATTGATAGGGAATGCGTATATGGCCCACCAATTCCATCACCAGCGAAAAGGCTGTCAAAACGGATTGCTTTCGGATTGCTGGCATTAGTTGCCGTGGCGGTCATCCTGCCTGTCATTATCAACCATTGTGGGCATGAGCAGGAAGGAGACCAATTCACTTCAGAGGTTTTCAAAGTCAACGGTGTTTCTTTTACCATGAATAAGGTAGAGGGGGGAAGTTTCATGATGGGAGCTGCCGCTGATGATTCGGATGCAAAAGATTGGGAAAAACCTCGGCATCGGGTAACGCTTGATGGCTATTATATCGGAGAGACAGAGGTCACTCAGGAACTGTGGGAAGCGGTTATGAACGATAACCCAAGCCAATTCAAGGGAAAACAAAATCCTGTTGAACAGGTTAGCTATGATGATTGCCTCACGTTTGTCCAGAAACTGAATGACAAGACTGGAAAAAAATTCAGGCTTCCGACGGAAGCTGAATGGGAGTTTGCCGCCCGAGGAGGCATCCACAGCAAACAATACAAATATGCAGGTAGTGACAATATTGACGATGTGGCTTGGTATTGGAGAAACAGTGGAGATGATTACATTGGCTGGGATTATTGCAATGACAGCTTGAACAGTCTGGAGAAAAACCACCATTGTCAGACGCACCCTGTGAAGCGGAAGCAGCCTAACGAATTGGGGCTGTACGACATGACGGGAAATGTGATTGAATGGTGCTCCGATTGGTATGAGAGGTATTCTGGAGAAGAAATGTATAATCCTTGTGGGCCAGATTCCAATAGCATCGACAAACCGATGAAAGTGCGCAGAGGAGGCTATTACCTTCAGAGTGCGGGTTCTTCCCGCAATACATATCGGATGTACGTTTCGCCAAAAGGAAGGCACGAATGGCTCGGCTTCCGACTTGCGCTTTCAGTTGCAAATGAGAATTAGTTTTATGAATAGATGTAAATGTCAGTTATGTTGGTATTTTTTTTCTATATTATAGTGATGAATGTGGTCGCGTTTCACATGTACCGCATTGATAAGCAGCATGCAGAACGTGGTGAATACCGTATTTCGGAGGCGGCTTTGCTTGCCGTCTCGTTTCTTGGAGGAGCATTGGGTGCTTTCTGTGCCATGCACGAATATCGTCACAAAACGCTTCACACATCGTTTGCCGTTGGAGTTCCGTTGGCATTGCTGGTGCAGACCGTTTTGGTGGTTTGGGCCATGGTGTATTGTTTGATAACGTTGTGATTATTAAACCATGAAGATGGCCATGAACATTGTAATCTTTTTCATAGTTGCTGATTGTTTAAAACGTTGTTATCTGATTAATTGTATTTGTCCTATAGCATGATGAGCACGAAGAATTGTGCGGTAAGAATCCTCAGGAACACGGTGAGGGGATAGACGGTGGCGTAAGCTTCGGCCGGAAGGCCTTCGGCACGTTTGGTCGCAACATTGTTGGCATAGGCCAGCGCAGGGGTGTCGGTGGTGGCACCGCCAATCAGCCCCATCAGGGTGAAGTAGTTGGTCTTGTGGCGCATCCTGACGAAAAGACCGACTATCAGCGTGGGGAGGAGGGCGATGATAAGTCCGTAGATTATCCATTTGGCACCGCTCAGGATGTTGATTTCGAGAATCTTACTTCCAGAGGTGAGTCCCACTAAGGCCATGAAGATGACCAATCCTACTTCTTTCAGCAAAGAGTATCCTTCGCTATTGGTTATGGTACTGTCGATCCAGCCCCACTTTGTGCCGAAATGCCCGATGAGAATGGCCGTGACGAGTGGACCGCCTGTGTAGCCCAGCTTCATCGGTACGGTAGTGCCCTTGATGGTGATATGGATGGCAATGGAGCCGACAAGCAAACCAAACAGGATGCCTCCAAACAGCACTATCACACTCTTACCGACAGAAGATGCTGCTTCGGTGCTGCTTTTGGCATCACTAGCCTTGCCGATAATCTCGTTGAAGTTCTCGTCTTCTATACGTACGTTGCAGATGCGCCGGATGAGAATGCAGCAAACGATAGGGATGATTACGCCAATGGGATAGGCCAGCGCATAACCGGCAGCTACTGCTTCGGCATCGCCTGCTCCGAGATTCCTGACAGTTTCCTGAGCTGCCGACAGGCCTGGTGTGCTGGAGATGGCACCGCTGTAGATACCAGCCATCATATCAGGTTGCACTCCGTCGAACTCCGAAATGAGTAGGGTGATGACCAAGCCTAAGACAACAATGACGAAGGCTTGCAGGTTAAGGCGCAGTCCTCCTTTCTTAAGGCCGGCGAAGAATGATGGGCCAACCTGAAGACCGATGATGTAGATGAAAAGGATGAGACCTAAATCCTTTAATATGCCAGTCATGTCGGCATTGAGCCCGATGCCTAATCTGCCACAAACGATACCGAGTATCATTCCTGAGAACAGCACGGCAATGACTCCAATCCGGAGCGACATGATCTTGGCTTTCCCGATAATCGTCCCCACGCAAATGGTGATCGCTATCATTAATAAAGTGGTGGTTGAATTTGATTGTACCAGATATTCGATAATGTGTTGCATAGCGTTTGATTGTTTTGTTCATTGATAATAGAATGTGGAATGGCAGGAAATATATCAGTTGTAGGAAATAAATTTTTTTTCTGGCATGGTGATAGAAAAACGCCTAATTATGTTTCCATATAAGTGAACGTAACAAAAAACATTATTAACGTAAAATTTCTATCAAGATGAAAAAGGTAACATTAAAAGAATTCTTCACTGTAATGTGGAGTGGCGTCTGTCAGGCTTTGGGATGGTTTTTCGGACTGTTCGGCTACAAACGCGAGGGTAAATTTGCAAAGTGCGTATGGGGACTGTTCGCGGTCAGCGCAGCTGTTGTCATGGCGGTTTTGGCTTGTGTGTTAGCCGATGCCGCTTACGACCACTACTTTTATGAGCATAGCAGCAATCGTGAGTGGAAGAAGAACGGTGGCAGGTTCATCAGCCAGACCATCGGCTATATTCCCGAATGCGACAGCAAAGGCTATATTTTTAATAAGGAAACCGGCAAGAAGGTGCTGAAAGGCATCCAGTGGATTTCTATGCCTCTTGGCAACGACACGCTGTGCTGCTTCAGCAACGGATCGAAGCGCGGTTATTTCAACATAAACGATGGCAAGGTGGTCATTGAACCGAAGTATGAACACGCATGGGTGTTCTCGGATGGACTTGCTGCGGTTGTCGAACACGGCAAGGTCAAGTTCATCGACGGTACCGGCAAGGTGGTCATTGATGACGGCAGGGATTATGACCCTGAGTCGTGCGGCTATGTTTTCCACGATGGCTATCTTGTCGTGATGGAAGATGACAAGTTCGGCCTGATGGACAAGACGGGTAAACTGGTTCTCGCCAAGGAATACGAAGAGATCGAAGTGTCGGCCAACAAACAGTACTGGAGCGTTGGCAAGGATGGTCAGTGGGCCGTGCTCGACAAGGATTTCAATGTCGTTCTTCCATATATTGATGGCCGTGCCTATCTGGGCGAGTATATCGACGTAACCATGTCGGACCACACGATGCGGAAGTATGACTACGATGGCAATCTCGTTGACGACTTCTATGTCACCGAGGTCCATTACCTGAGGTATGAAACGGGTGAAATCTCTTATGTCATGCAAAGTGATATTGATTCTGAAGGCGAAGAACACGAATACATGTCAGGAATCAACGAGGAAGCCAATGCACGGCTGATGGCCTACTCTTGCATGAGCTACGAAGGGCTGATGACTCGTGATGGCCACATTGTCACCATGCCGCTCTACAGAAGCATCACTGCCATTGGCCCCGACACCTATCTTTGCTTGGTCAGCGATGGCGACAATGTCATCGTCGATGGCAAGGGCCAGATTGTGCGGTGAAAGGAATGTGGGGAAAAACAATATGAATAAGAGATGAAAAGACGACATCCATTAGGGGAAGAATAAGTTTTTTCTGCTGATGAATGGCTGACAAAAGGGTATGACAATACAGATGGTTGCACCAGATTGTCGGGGAAAACCATAGGTGCAGAAACGTAAACATCTGATATGCAGTTGAATGAAAAAAGTCAGTGCTTGGTGATAGATTTTTTGTATTTTTGGTGTCTTATTGGTAAGAGATAATTGATAAAAGAAAGTGTAAATAGAAATGGACAAGAATAAAAAAGACAAAATCCGTGGCTCGCTCATAGGCGGAGCCGTTGGTGATGCTCTTGGATATCCCGTTGAGTTCATCAGCTCATATTCGGGTATCAAGAAGAGATATGGTGATAATGGTATCACACGATTAGACACAACGCAATGGT
>JAGHSL010000221.1 GCA_018065885.1 Candidatus Limimorpha equi | reverse complement strand
GTTTTGTTCGTTGTTCTCATAGTGATTGGATTTTCACATCACAAAATTACGCACAAAAAACATTTGTCAAGAGCAAATGACGGAACGTGCCGCGTTTGTCCATGTTTTTTTGAGTTGTCAATGATTTAAAATATTGAATATCAATATTATAAATTGAAAGCAAGACCTGTTTTAGTCCATATTTTTCCTGAAAATGTCAAGACGAAAAACGGTAGAATTTCGCAAAAACGCACTGTAATAGTGCAAATTTTTGCAAAAAACGCACTATGTGAGTGCGATTTTTATTATTTTTGCCGTAAAAACAAGATGTGATATGAACAAATTGTATGAATTCATGCAGAAGCAACTTGCCGAAACGAAACTTGATTTCGTCAGGTACAAGTACAAGGACATTCGTTGGGAAAACCGCATGTTGGGATTGGTCGGGCCTCGCGGTGTGGGCAAAACGACGCTTTTCCTGCAACACATCAAGCGGAATCATTCGGTTGACGACACGCTTTATGTGACGGCGGATCATCTTTATTTTCAGACACATGGCTTGTTTGAAACGGCGGAAACTTTCAATAAAAACGGCGGAAAATATTTTTTCATCGATGAAGTCCACAAATACGATGGCTGGTCACGCGAACTGAAGATGATGTATGACGCTTTCCCCGATATGCATGTTTATTTCACAGGTTCTTCGATTCTCGATATCGAAAAAGGCGAAGCCGATTTGAGTCGCCGCGCACCTAAATATCTGATGCAAGGCATGTCGTTCCGTGAATTTCTTGCAATAAAATATCATATTGATACACAGATTTTTACATTAGAAGAAATTCTGCATAACGAGGCAACGATTCCGAACGTGAGTCATCCTTTGGTTTACTTCAAGGAATACTTGAAAAACGGTTATTATCCTTTTGGTCAGGAGCTTGATTTTGAGACAGAACTGAACCAAGTCATCACACGAAGCATTGAAATCGACATTCCGCAATTTGCCAACATGAATGTTTCGACAGGGAAAAAACTCAAGAAACTGATGGCCATCATTGCGGGCATGGTGCCGTTCAAACCGAACATGACGGCATTGGGCAGCCAGATTCAGGCCAGCCGGAACAATGTTGAGGATTATCTGATGTTTATGGAAAAAGCAGGTCTGATTGCCCAATTGAAAGATGGCACAGGAGGTTTGGGCGAATTGGGCAAGGTGGAAAAAATTTATCTTGACAACACGAACATGATGTATTGCTTAGGCGATGGTAATGAGGATGCTGGTACGGTCAGAGAGACTTTTTTCAATAACCAAATGCGAGTGAACCACAAGGTGACAGCTTCTTCCATTTCTGATTTTCAGATAGGAAACCGCACTTTCGAGGTCGGAGGCAAAAGCAAGGCTAAGAAACAGATTATGAGTGCCGAAGAAGGCTATGTGGTGAAGGATGACATTGAGTTTGGTCACGATAACATCATCCCGATTTGGGCTTTCGGATTGAATTATTGAGGAATTTGTCCATGTTTTTTCGAGTTATCAATAATTTAAAATAAGTAAGTGGTCAAAATTAAACTGCAACATAGATTGGTTGTCGGTTATCAGTTTACAGTTATCAGTCAGTAAATTCTACAAATGTCTAAGCGTCTAAAAGTCCAAATGTCAAATAGTCTAAGAGTCCGAAACAGCCTCTTAAAGGTTTTCAATGTTTCTTTTCAAGCCTTCAAAACCGGCACGTTTCACTGCCGATTTGCCGAAAAGTTCTTTAAAATGGTTTTCGTCTAAGTTTTGCCAATCGGTTTTCCTCAAGGCAAGTAGCTTTTCGGATGGCTGGAATTTTTCTTCGCAATTTGGCAATGAAAAACGGTTGTACGGACAGACATCTTGGCAGATGTCGCAACCGTAAATCCAATCGCTGAAATTAGCGTCGGTTTGACTTAAATCGCCTTTGTATTCGATGGTGAGATAAGAGATACATTTGCGTGCATCAAGCTGAAACGGAGCTTTCAATGCACCTGTTGGGCAGGCATCCAAACAGCGCGTGCAGCGTCCGCAATGGTTCGGAATGATTTTGCCGACAGGTTCTGTTTCGACAGGCAGAAGCAATTGACCGATGAAAAAAAATGAGCCTTTTTTCGGGTGAATGAGGCAGGTGTTTTTTCCGATGAATCCTAAGCCGCAGCGCACCGCCCATGCACGCTCAAGGACAGGTGCCGAATCGACGAAAATGCGTGTGTTTTCCAATTTCCCTGTCAGCAATTCTATTTTTTCAAGCAATTGACGGAGCTTCTGTTTCACCACTTCGTGATAGTCGTCGCCATAGGCATATTTGGAAATTTTGTAATTATTGTCCGAGGTTAGGATTTGCTTTGGATAATAATTGCAAAGTACTGAAACAACGGTTTTTGTACCTTCGTTAAGCAATCTCGGGTCGTAACGCTTTTCCTTGTTGCGCGTGAGATAATCCATTTCGCCCTGACAATTTTCACTGAGCCATTTTTCTACCTTTTCGGCATCGTCTTCTAAAAAATCAGCTTTTGCAACGCCACAAGCATCAAAGCCGAGCTTTTCGGCCTGAGTGATGATGTGTTGGGAAAGGTTGGTGAGCATGAAAGCGATAAGCTTTGAGCTAATAGTAATGGTTAAGATCTAAAGGCTAAAAGCAAATCAGAACGGGGCGATGGTGAAACCAACCGAAAGTGGGCAAATGGCTGGTGCTTCATGTCCCAATTCGAACACGCGCGACATTTGGTAAGAGCAATAGGCGCTAATCCACTTGTAGCCGACACGGAGGGTTGCAGCGTAGGAATAGCGTTCCAAATTCTTGATGCCGCAGTATTTTTCGCGAATGGTCACGCCGTCTTCATTAGGTCCCACATATTTTGTCTTGCCAGCAACACGAATACCGAACTTGAAACCAACACCGATTTTCCAAGCGTCCTTGATGCGGAAACGGAGTTCCAAAGGAATGTCGACGTAAGTCGGATTCACTTTGTAACGCTTGAAGTTCTTTTCTCCGCGATATGGTATAAATACAAGTGTATCAGTGGCATACGGGTTGTCGATTCGGCTATAGGAATAGTAATTATGTGAACTCAAGCCTGCACCAATGCTGACAGTATGTTTTGTGCTTTCGCCCAAAGGAAAGTTGTAGGTCAATGCCATGCTGAAACCTTGGTTGAAGCCACGGGCATCCCAATTGTCGTTGGTTTTCAGCTGAATGTCAGAGAAAAAGTCGAAATTCATGGTGACTTTGTTGTCTGTTTTGTTGGCAATCAGTTGGGCGTATGAACCTATTGAAAGAATCAAGGCAATGAGTGTAAATAATACTTTCTTCATGATATGTCTGTTTGCTTTTGAAACGACAAAAGTAGGAATATATTTTGGAATTTTTGAAATAAAACGAAAAATCAAGTTTTTGGAAACTCAAATTTAGGCAATGTCAATCGGATTTCCAACCTCGGTGTCAATCGTTTTCGGAATGGCTTCTGATAAATCAGATGTCTTTTAAAACAAGATTATAGATTCATTTTCAAATATTTGCGTTTCAAAAATCAGTTTTCATGCACTACGTTTGAGCCGCCTGAGCATTTGCAATGGCTTGTGTCGGCATTGCCTGTGTAATGGATTGTGCTGGAGCCTGATAAATCGCAATCAATCATGTCGTTGCAATGGATTTGAATAGAACTGCCTCCGGAAAGGTCACCGTCGAGTTCGTCGCAGGCAAAGGCGTAACCGTCATCGGCTTTCGAAGCCGTGATTTTTGAAGCACCGGAAAAGTCAACATCAACAGATTTCGCAAAGCCCTTCAATGCAAGTGTGGACGCACCTGAAGCGTCAATGTCGAGTTTTCCATTGCTAATGATGAACTCGCCTGCTACAATTGAAGCACCCGACAAGTCCATTTCCAAATTGTCCGTTTCGATGGATTTTGCCGAAACAAACGATGAAGAGCCGCTCAATGTCACCTTGTTCAGACCGTTTCGGAACGGAACCAGAATCTCCGTTGAAAAGTTGATGAGAATACCTGACGGATAGCTGAATTTGAGCGTCTGGCCCTGTTTGACAACTTTCAAATGCGGCAGCGCGTTGGAATCGGTTGTGGCAACAATGTGGTCGATGGAATCGCAGAAAGACACATGAATGTCGTTGTGTGCCTCGATTTTGCTGAAATCGTTGACTGTGAATGTTTTGCTTTCGTTGTAACCGGCCAAATTGATTTTCTTGCACGAAGCGAAAATGGTTAAAAGACAGAATGTTAATAGTGTCGCTTTTTTCATTTTGTTGATGATTGTTCGATATTTTATCGTTGCAAAATTACT
>JAGHSL010000171.1 GCA_018065885.1 Candidatus Limimorpha equi | reverse complement strand
GTTTCGCCATCGCGGTACCTGTTGCGGTTCTCATATTGAAAAAATGGTTGGAGAATTTCGCTTATCATATCGGTCTGAGTTGGTGGGTTTTTGTTCTGGCGTTCGTCGGTGTCAGCCTTGTGACCATTGCCACCGTGACTTTTCAGAATTACCGCGCGGCAAACATGAATCCGGCGGAGGCGCTAAAGAAAGAGTAAACGGCGAAGCCATGAGGTCACGAGGTCACGGGATCGCGAGAGCACGAGAGCCGCAAACATCCCGCAATTTCGCGCCCCCGAAGCCTTGCAGTCAAATAAACAATTAAACAACAAACAAATAAACACTAAACATCATGCGTTCATTCTTAAGATTCATTAGCCGAAACAAACTCTACAGCGCCATCGAGGCGGTGGGCCTGAGCGTTTCTCTGGCTTTCGTCATCATCATTTTCTGCTTCGTGACGGAACAGATGGGCATTCCGCGGGAAAATCCCAATTACAAAAACATCTACGCAATGGGCACAAACGAAAAACTTGCCATTTCGTATGGAACCAAGGATGCTTTGAAAGGTATTCCTGAAATTGAGAAACTCTCTCGGTTCCAGTCGTTTCAGAATACGATTGTCGAAGTCAAGGGTTTGAAATTCAGGACAAATGTGCTTGCTTGCGACCGTGAGTATTTCGATTTGTTTCCAGTAAAATTCGTCAGCGGCGATGCCGATATGATTGACAATGAGCAATGTGCATTCGTCTCGCAAAAACTGGCCAACAGCATCGAAACGGACGAAGTCATCGGGACAAAACTCATTATTGGCGATCAGGAATACGTCATTGCGGGCGTGATTTCCGATTTCCAAAACACGCTGTTGCCCGATGATGATGTGGTGGTTGAAATTTCCAAGTTCAGCTTGATGAAAGATGAAATTGAAAATCCGTTCCAATATTTTGGCAGGTCTTCCACTTTTGCGAAATTCAGCCCGAATGTCAATATGGAATCGGTGAAAAACAAAGTCGATGCCGCCTACGAATTGGCTTACGGAAGCGTATTTCACGATGCGTTTTTCGAGGAGTCGGCAATAGTGCGCTTAGACGAGGTGTATTTCTCAAGTTCTCAGGCATTTGGCTTGCGAAAAGGCGACAAGTCGATGATAAACAATCTGTTGGCTGTAGGTTTGCTGCTTTTGGTTTCGGCCATTATCAACTACATCAATCTGAATGTCGCCCTCACGGGAAAACGCGCCAAGGAGATGGCATCGCGGCGTTTGGTCGGCGCCCAGAAGCGTGATATTGTCGGGAAATACCTTGCCGAGTCGTTTGCCTTCACTTTCATCTGTTTCCTTGTCGGTTTGGGTCTTGCTTTCCTGATTTTGCCTTTAGTCAACCAGTTGCTGGAGGCGGCGATACCGATTGGCATTTCGTTGTCATTCAGATATTTGTGCTACTATCTGCTGATTGTTGCCATGGTTTCGTTTTTGGCTGGCATTATGCCTGCACTGCTGATTTCGAAGGCGCGACCGATTGATGTGGTGAATGGAAAAGTCAGGCTGCATAACAAAATGTTTGCCTCGAAAATATTCATCGT
>JAGHSL010000374.1 GCA_018065885.1 Candidatus Limimorpha equi | reverse complement strand
TAGAAATTCGTCGTGTCGCCTTCAATAGTGGCTGGCAGTGCGAGTATGATTTCCTTGATGTCTTCCTTATGCGTGCGTTCCACAAGTTGCGCAATCTTTAAATCGTTAGGCCCAATACCGTCAATCGGGCTGATGACGCCGCCTAAAACATGATAAAGTCCGTTGAACGATGCTGTCCTTTCAATGGCCAGCACATCGCGCATATCGGCCACAACGCAAAGCGTGTTTTCATCGCGGCGGGGATTGGAACAAATGGAGCATATTTTCGTGTCGCTGATATTATGACAACGCTCACAAAGCATGATGTTGTGCTTCATTTTCAGCAGTGAATCAGCGAGTTGCTCGGTCTCAATTGCATCTTCGCTCAAGAGGTGCAAGGCAAGACGCAAGGCGGTCTTTTTGCCGATGCCAGGCAGCTTCGACAGCGACTCCACCGCATTTTCCAATAATATTGATGAGTATTCTGCCATAATATTTGCTGCAAATTTACGTTATTTTTCTAAATTTGCACCCTAATTATTTTGATATGAAGAGACTTGTTTTATTCGTTTTTGGGCTTTTGCTTCTTGCAAGTCCGTGTTTTTCACAAGATTATAACAAGACCGATGCCAAAGGCCGTCGCCAAGGCAAATGGTGCGATTTCTATCCGAATGGTCAGAAACGTTACGAAGGTCAGTTTAAGAATGATAAATGCACGGGGGAATTTCGCTATTACGACGAACAGGGCAACCTGAAAGCGACAAATAAATTCGACAAGTCGGGCGAGAAGGCTCAGAATCAGACTTTTGCACCGAATGGAAAAGTGATTGCCATGGGCGTTTACATTAACCAGAAAAAGGAAGGCGAGTGGCGTTATTTCGACAAGACTACTGGAAGACTGGTTTTGGTCGAGGACAATAAGGATGGCAAAGTTGATGGCTGGTCGCGTGTCTATAATCCTGATACGGAACGTGTTGCCGAAGAAGCGCAATATGTCGGTGGTTTGCGTGAAGGCGTTTGCCGCCAATACTTCGATTCGGGTTATCTGATGATGGAATGTCAGTTCCACGACAATCAGATGAACGGTCCTGCCAAGACATATTTTCCCAATACGGCCTTGAAAGAGGAAGGCAGTTATGTCAACGGCCAAAAGTCAGGCCAATGGAAGACCTACAATGAAGACGGCGATTTGATTGTGGTTGAGACGTTTGGGGGCGAAGAGTGATAAGTAAGTGGTCAAAATTAAACTGCAAAATAGATTGGTTGTCGGTTATCAGTCAGTAAATTGTACAAATACTCAAACAGTCTAAATGTCCAAATGTCTATAAGTCCAAGTGACCAAACGTCTAAGAGTCCGATTAACCCATAACCCTAAATTCCAGATGTAAACTAAATTTGAACAAGCACTTATTAATCCCTCAATCCGGGCAATACTTAATCAAATCGTGAAGGTTTGGGCGACCGTATTTCTCTGCCATTTTGTAGTAGTAACACGACATGTCGGTATCGTGCATGACGCTGTAGGTTCTGCCTAAAGTGAAGTAGGCATCGGCATAATCGGGCTTGATTTCGATGGCTTTCTCAAAATCGCCAATGGCTTCACGGTAATTACCCTCATTGAATTTGGCGCAACCACGATAATAATACAATTCAGGATTGGTCTTGTCGTATTTTATAGCTTTCGTGAAGCATTTCTCTGCTTCAGCAAAGTCACCTTTTCGCATCATCAGACTAACGCCTTCGTCGTAATAATTGCGTGATTTCTCAATATTGTTGCAACCAGTAATTGCAAGTCCAAAAATAGCTAAGACAATGAATGTCAGTTTTTTCATAATTTATTATTTTGATATTGTTCTACAATTGTTTTCACTGTTTCGCAAACATCCTTCAGCTTGTCGGGACTTTTTGCCTCGGCCAGAAAACGCAGGTAAGGTTCGGTGTTCGATGGCCTGATGTTGAGCCACCAGTCAGGATAATCCAAGCGGTAGCCGTCGAAGTCAAGGAAGCGCTCGGGGTGTTCCATCTGCATGAAATGGTCGCAGACGGCATCCATTGCTTTTTGTTTTTCCTCAATCTTGAAATTGATTTCGCCGGAATTGGAATAAGATGAAATCTCAGTAACGATTTGGCTCATCGTTTTGCCTTGCCGCTTGCATTGACTCAGAAGGCGCAGCACAATGGATGCGGCCAACAAAGCGGAATCGGAATAATAAAAGTCGCGGAAATAATAATGTCCGGCCAATTCGCCGCCGTAAACGCCGTCTAATTCGCGGAGCTTTAAGGCTGCGTAGGCACGTCCGACACGCCATGTCACGACTTCGGCCTGATAGCGGTCGAGATATTCCTGAATGGCGCGCGAACTTCTAATATCTTGCAATACAATGCCTTTCTGATGTTGCTCGCCGATGAAATAATCGCCTAAAAAAGCGATCATCAAGTCGGGAGAAATGAAATTTCCTTTTTCATCGATGAAAGTGATGCGGTCGGCATCGCCATCGAAAAGCAGACCGATGTCGCATTTCTCTTTCAGCACCAAGTCCTTGATTTGCTGCTGGTTTTCAGCTTCCAATGGGTTAGGCTCATGATTCGGGAAATTGCCGTCCAAGTTGTCGTTGATGTAATGGCAGGAACCGAAAAGCTCGTGGACAAACAGCGAAGCCATGCCATTGCTGCAATCAATAGCAATGTTCAGATTGCTCGTGTCACCCGAAAACTGTTTCTGGAAATCCAAATATTCCGGCTTGACATCGATGTGACGGATGCTTCCTTTTTCATCAACAGGAATGCACTTTTCGTCGCTTTCGACCAAGGTTTCCAATTGTTTCAGCCCCGTGTCGTAGCCGACCGGCAGTGCGTTGGCAGCGGAAATCTTCAGTCCGTTGTGGTTTTTCGGATTGTGGGAAGCCGTTATCTGAATGGAGGCTTCGTAACCGAATTTTGCCGTTGACCAGTAGACGAGTGGGGTAGTGGCCAGACCGATGTCATCAACGTTGCAGCCGCTGTCGGTGATGCCACGCGTCAAAGCCTCAAACAGCGTATCGGACGAAAGGCGCATGTCGCGACCGACTAAAAAAGTCTTCGCGTCAAGCACCTTGTGAATGAAATATCCGATTCTATAGGCAGTCGTCTCGTTGAGGTCGACGCCCCATTCGCCGCGTATGTCGTAGGCTTTGAATGCTTTCATTTTCAATGAAATGTTACCAGTCGACAGCCATACGCTGGACAGGCATGGTCATGCAGCGGGCACCGCCGCCACCGCGTGAAAGTTCGTTGCCTTCAAATGCGACGACACACTTGTTCTGCTTTTCAAGGTTGATCTTGTTGTTGACCACGTCGGCTGCCGTAACGATGTTGAAACCGCCGTCGTTGAGGGCTTGCAAGGTGTGCTGGTTTCGTCCGTAGCCGAGGAATTTTCCTGGGGCAAGGCAGAAGAAATTGCAGCCGCTGTGCCACTGTTCGCGTGGGCCGTAATATGAGTCTTCTTCTCCGCCACAGAAAATAGGTTCAACAGGAACGTTGAGTTTGTTCAAGGCGGAAATCAGGTCGTGTTCGTCTTCGCCGTATGCCTTTTGGCCGTCGATGGTGATGTGGAAAGTCTTGTATTGGCTGCTCTTGATGACTGGCTTGTAAGCCATGCATCTGTCGACATCTAACATGGTGAAGACCATGTCGAGGTGGATGAATGAATCAGGCTGCAAAGGCAATTCCTGGAAAATCAGGTGCTTGACACCGGGCTTTGTCTTCAGGTGGTCGACCAATGCATTGATGCCCTGCATGTTGGTGCGGGCGCCCATGCCGCTGATGATGATGTCGTCGCGAATAATCTGCACGTCGCCGCCTTCAACGGTGCCAATGGTGTTGGTGCCATATTTCACAGCAGGATTGATGACTTGAGCCTCGGCAAACAGTGGGTGGTAGTTGTAGATTGCATCCAGAATGATGCACTCACGGGCGCGTACCTTGCTGGCCATGTTGCAGATCATAAGGTTGTCGAACATGGTGAACGAGGCATCGCGCATGAAGAAAAGGTTGGCCAATGGCTTCAGGGAGAATTTCTCATTGTTGATGAAGGAAATGTCCTTAAAGCTGACACCTTCAATGAGTTGGCGTGCCAATTCCTTGGACTCCTGTTCCTTGAGGTAGGCCGAAAGAAAACCTACGTTTTCAGCCTTGCAGATACGGTCGACGAGGATGGACTTGATTTTGTCGTTACTGAGAATGTCGGCTAACAAGGTGTCGATTTCGTGAACGTGAGCAACCTTCTGGAGGGTTTTCTTAAAATAACCGTATTCTTTTTGTGCAATCTGCATGTTGAGAATGTCGCTATACAGAAAGCTATGTGCGTTTTCAGGCGTCATGTTTTCAAGTTCTGCGCCTGGTGTGTGAACTAATACGTGTTGAAGTTTTCCGATTTCGGAATTTACACAGACATTGATTGGATTTGAATCCATAAAAACTGTTTTGGTGAAACAATGGAAGTCGGGATGATGTTGCCCCGACTTCAAATATCGCTGCAAAATTAGGCATTTTTTGTCGTAATGCAAACAAAAAGGTGTTTTTCGTCGTACTTTTGCACCCGATTTTTGAAAGCTATGAACAGATTTCGCAATTATGTACTTCCAACGGCCATTGTCTTAGGCCTGATTTTCCATAGGTATTGTGCTATGTTTAAGGTGATTGTGCCTTATTTGATATTCACTATTCTGTTGCTCAATTTCGTGGCGGTCGACATGAAGAAACTGAAACTCTCGATGCTCGATTTCTGGTTAGTGCTGTTTCAACTTG
>JAGHSL010000107.1 GCA_018065885.1 Candidatus Limimorpha equi | reverse complement strand
AAATTACTGATTTACAAATCATAAAATTATTCTTCTTCCACTTTTGCGCGTTTGCTGTCCCAAATCATATAGACGATGATGGCAATATACATGACTAATGCGATAAGGCCTGCAATCGGGAGTTCGTTGAACAATCCGCCGTCGGCAGTACGAGCCACTGCATCGACATTGCAGAATTTGAGGATGGCGCTCACCACACCCATCAAGGCGCCGCCGGCAATGAAACCAGAGGCAATGAGGGTGCCACGGTTGTAGCGTGCATCGTTGAGTTTCTGATCTTTGCTGCGTGTGCTGACAAACCACGACACAGCACCGCCAATGAGCAAAGGCACATTGAGGTCAATCGGGATGAACATGCCCAAGGCAAATGGCAATGCCGGAACTTTAATGAAATTGAGAATCAAGGCGATGGCAGCACCAATGCCGTAAAGCAGCCAAGGTGCGCTGCCGCCCGACATCATAGGTTCGATGACAGCCGACATGGCGTTGGCTTGAGGTGCAACCAAAGCACCGTCGCCGACAAAACCGTAGGCTTTGTTCAGCACCATGATGACGCCAGCCACGGTTGCGGAGGCCACAGCCACACCGACGAATTTCCAAATCTCTTGTTTCTTAGGCGTGGTGCCAATCCAGTAACCAACCTTCAGGTCGGTGATGAAAGCGCCAGCCACAGCCAAAGCTGTGCAGACTACACCACCTATTATTAATGCGGCAGTCATGCCTTCGGCACCGCTCAAACCGGCGGCTACCATAACCAAGGAGGCCAAAATCAAGGTCATCAGGGTCATGCCGCTGACAGGATTGGAGCCTACGATGGCAATGGCGTTGGCGGCCACGGTGGTAAACAAAAATGCAATGACGGCGACGACCAAAATGCCGATGGCAGCATGGCCAACATTGCCAACAACACCAAACCAGAAGAACAGGAAGGTGATGAGCAACACGGCCACGATTCCGATGATGATGGTCTTCATGGAAAGGTCGCTTTGGGTGCGGTCGACGGGTTCGTTGCTGGCTTTCTTGCCTTTGAATTCGTTGGCTGCCAGTCCGACCGACGACTTAATGACGCTCCACGATTTGATGATGCTGATGACACCGGCCATAGCAATGCCGCCGATGCCGATGTGACGGGCGTAGTTCTTGAAGATTTCTTCAGGAGCCATCTGCCCAATGGTTGAGGTAATGCCGGCATTCATCAGGTCGATGATTTGGTCACCCCAAATGAGGTTCATGCCCGGAATGATAATGAACCAAACCAGCAATGAACCGCAGCAGATGATGAAGGCATATTTCAGTCCGATGATGTAACCCAAGCCGAGCACGGCAGCGCCTGTGTTCACCTTGAACATCAGTTTAGCTTTGTCGGCCAAGGCAGCGCCCCAACCCATCATGCGTGTGGTGATGGTCTCCGACCACCAGCCGAAAGTGGCGACGATGAAATCGTAAAGACCGCCAATTAAACCGCTGACAACCAGCAATAAGGAATCCTTGCCTTTTTTCTGTCCGCTGACTAAGACCTGCGTTGTAGCCGTGGCTTCAGGGAACGGGAATTTGCCGTGTTGTTCCTTGACGAAATATTTGCGGAAAGGAATGAGAAACAGGATGCCCAAAATGCCGCCCAGCAGCGAGCTGATGAACACCTGCCAGAAATTGATTTCGATGGCATAGCCCTTGCCTTGCAGAATGTAAAGGGCCGGAAGCGTGAAGATGGCGCCAGCCACCACGCCGCCCGAGCAGCCGCCGATGGATTGAATGATGACGTTTTGCGAAAGTGCGTCGTTTTTCTTGGCCAGTCCCGACAAGCCGATGGCAATGATGGCAATCGGGATGGCGGCTTCAAACACCTGGCCGACTTTCAGGCCAAGGTAAGCGGCAGCCGCCGAAAACAGAATGGTCATCAACAGACCAGTGACGACCGACCAAACGGTAACTTCCTGATACTTCTTGTCTTTCGACAAGATGGGTTCGTACTCTTCGCCCGGTTTCAGTTCGCGATGCGCGTTTTCGGGCAGTTTGAAATTTTCATTTTCCATGTATGTGTATTGATTTAAAGATTTAATATTCATGAATTTAAAGATTGACGATTAGACTTGTGGACTATTTGACAATTAGACATTTTGACTTCTTGACCTTTTGACTTTTAGACGAATGGACAGTAGGACTCCCTCAACAGCGAAACGTCATTTCCGCGAAGGCGGGAATCCCTTTACCTTTGCGACATTCCTGCATGGGAAAGCACCCTATTCCTCACTCTTATCTTTTTAACGGACGCACGCGGTGCGTCCCTACTTTCCACTTTAACACTTCTACACTTTCCATTTCTTTCCGTCTGCAATATTATGAAAATTGTCGTTTGGTTGCAGCATGAGACCGAAAATGATTTACATTTGTGGCGAAAAAATCTCATTGCTATGAAAAAGTCATCATTTGCATTTTTGATTTTGTCCTTGATTGCGACAAACGCCATTGCCCAAAAGACTGATTGGGAAAGCCACGGCCTGAAAGGAAGGGTGAAGAGTGACATTTCCATCACATTTTATTTTCATGATACAATCTGCGATTGGCGAACTGCAAACCTTTATGATTTGGCATCTACAATTGATACTAATTTTGTTGAGTTTGACAGCCTTGGTTTTGAAATATGCAGTTCGTACAAACATTTAATTGATGGAGATGGCCTGTCAATTTGTTTGCATCAGAAGTTTTGTTGGAATAAAAACAAAACGGTTTTTAAAGGCCGATATACTGATGAAATGAATAATAAGGTTACGAAAAAGCAAATTTATGACAAAGATGACAGGATGGTTGAAAGTCATCGTTTTGAGAAAAACTTAAAGAGATTATATTGGAATAGAGTCCATAGTTATATTGATTATGATGAAAAAAACCGCGAAATAAAAGACATAACAATTAGAAAGACTTTCGATTATGGAATGCGTTTTCACGATGAGAGTTTGACTGAATATATTTATGGAGCAAATGACAGCCTCATTTTGATGAGAGAGACCCATGATTATTATGATTGTCCGAAAAGACGGAATGTCAGGAATAAGTCAGTCATCGAACGTATCTATGGAGAACATGGCGAACTTGTCAAGATGATGGATGTGGACAGCGTTTTCAGTCCAAATGGACAAAAGCAACGTGACGGATATTCGGTTATCGACTATGTTTATGACGAACATAATAATGTCATTGATAAAATATGGGAATCTTCATTCGGAAATAGTCACGACCATTTTGAATACGAATATGATGAAATGGGAAATTGCATCACAAAGGCGTATTATCTTGATGGCAAATTATGCTGGGTGAACAAACGCAAGATTGAGTATTATTGATTTCCGCCGCGAATTTTATGCGTAAAGAATACAATCTTTTCAAAAATCAGGAATCGCTTACTGTCAGCCGCTCAATCACTTCGCTGTGCTGCGGGTAGGCTTTGAGCAGGTCTTCCCGTTTCCCTAATTCGAAATTCTCGAAACGGAAAGCGGGAGCGACGGCGCAACCGACAAGGGTGAACCCGTTTTTGGCCGGAATTTCGGCGGCAAACCATTGTTCAGGTTCAATGACGACTTGCATTTCGTTGTTGGCAAAAAGATGGTGTACTTTCAGTTCGCCGTTCTGGTCGATGACATAAATATTCAGCCTTTCTCCGGCATGATAATACCAGATTTCGACCATGTCGTGGAGCTTGTGAAAAGCTGAGAAATCGTTGTCTTTCAGTAAATAATAAATAGTTGAAAGTGCTTTTTCGCCACCTTCGTCATTGCCGTAGACTTGCTTGAAATAGCCTCCTTCGGGATGCGGTTCAAGGCCTAGTTTTTCGATATATTTTTCAGCGTTCATGTTTTCTGTTTTTAAGTAGTTATCGGTTATCAGTTATCGGTTATCGGTTTTGGGTTATCAGTACATTGATTCATTTATAGTATTTCAATTCTAAAGGCTATAAGTTAAAGGACAAAGGCTAACGGCCAAAGGCCCAAAGTCAGCAGCTATTCAGTTTTACTCATTTCTCTCAGCAGCAGCAAGGCTTGCGTTACAGTTGTGACTTCCTTGATTTGCAACAGCAGTTTTTCCTTCACTTCCTTGACGCTTGTGCGTTTCGGGTGCGTGATGATGTATTGCATGATGTCCTTATAAACTCCTGTTTCATAATATTTTGACGCTTGGTTGCTAATGAAATAAGCCGTCATGATATTGTTGCGCAGGACGATTTTTTCAAAGCCGCAGTCGCGGGCCAGCCAGCGCAGCCGCACGGTGT
>JAGHSL010000406.1 GCA_018065885.1 Candidatus Limimorpha equi | reverse complement strand
AGAAAAACCTTTCGCCTGCCGAAATCCTGAACCAGATTTTCAGTCTGCCTGAATTTGAAACACTGAGCAACATCGTTTTCATGGGCATGGGCGAGCCTTTGGACAATTACGACAACGTGATGCGCGCCCTTGAGGTGCTGACTTCCGAATGGGGTTTGGCCTGGAACCCGACCAGAATCACTGTTTCCACTTGTGGCCTGATTCCGAATCTGAAACGTTTCCTCGAGGAGTCGAAATGCAATTTGGCCATCAGTATGCACAGCCCCTTCCACGATGAAAGACTGAAAATCATGCCGGTCGAAAAGGCTTATCCGATTAAGGAAGTCATTCATACCGTGAAACAGCACGACTGGCACGGGCAACGCCGCCTTTCGTTTGAATATATCGTTTTCAAGGATATGAATGACACGGGCGACCACATCAAGGAACTGGCACGGCTGTTGGGCAGCTTGCGTTGCCGCATGAACCTCATCCGTTTCCATGCCATCCCGAGCCTTCCTATGAAAAGCCCTGATAACCTCAGTATGGCGGCCTTCCGCGATGCGCTCAACAACAAGGGCATCATCGCCACCATCCGTGCTTCAAGAGGTCAGGATATTGACGCGGCTTGCGGCTTGCTTTCGACGAAAAACGCTGCACAAAATTGATTTTGTTAGATTCCCATCTGGTGACAGACATCAAAACAACAAACCCGCAAGAGAAAAGTCTCCTGCGGATTTGTTTTCTTCTTGTTTTACGGTATTCTTACCATGGAGACAGTACGACAGAAGAATAACCGTCTAGGTAAAGTTTGCCATCCATATAAGTGTAAATATCGCCGTTTGACAGGATTACCTTATTGTCTTCAAAGACATAGGTGTTTTGTGTTCTATATTTATAATACCAACCGGATTTGCCTGGAACGGAGTGAATCTCACTTTCTTCTGCCTCGAACGCAGACTTTCTATCAGCCACATAATTATAATTATAAAGCGTGTTGCTGTTGACAAATTCCATAGTGAAATTACGACAATAATGACCAGGGTGTTCCACATCAATATGAGGCTCGAAGTATCCCTCCACGTATTCTACCGGTTTCGACCAAAACCCCAGCAATTTGTTAGTGCTGGCTTTCTTGCAACCCGTTACTATCAGGAGAACGGCTGTAAACAAGATTAGACATGTTTTTTTCATTTTTCAAGAGTTTGGCTTCCAGTCCTAAAGCGCAGATGGTTTCTTTTACCACCGATTTGTTGACATTAATGAACGAAGCGTGGCACTGAAATACAACTTCTTCTATCAGAGGTCGTGAAATTAAGTTTTTCACGTGTCCGATGACAAGACAAACATAACGCTTCTTCAAAAAACATAGATTGGACAAAACCAATCCGACCGCAAAAATAGCATTATTTCTATTTGTAGAATGGAAAAAGCGTAAAAAATCGGAAAACGGTAAAAATCAATAATGTAATAACCTGCCGTTGCTGTTGAGCAGGCAATGAAATAAAATCGAAGATTCCATCCGCTCATTGAGCT
>JAGHSL010000123.1 GCA_018065885.1 Candidatus Limimorpha equi | reverse complement strand
CTTATAAAGTTCGGTAATCCATCCCGATGCAAATTGCACATTTTCAGCCGATTTTTGAATCTGAGCCGAATAATAAATTTCCCTGCCATCAGGCGAAAAAGCCAATGGCGTTTCGTTGGCCGAATTTGTTGTAATGCGTTTTGCCACGCCACCTTCAGGCGATGCCAGATAGACATCATAATTGCCGTTACGGTCGCTCACGAAAGCCAAAGTCTTGCCATCTGGCGACCAAATCGGATTGCACTCATATGAAGCATTTGTCGTGATTTGCAAGGCTTTACCGCCTTTTGCATCAACCACATAAATATCGCCCTTGTATTCAAAGGCAATCTTATCACCTTTGGGAGAAATCACATTGTCGCGCATCCAAAGCGGTTGCGAAAAAGCATTGAAACCCATCAAAACAAGGGTAAAAAGAAGCATTTTCTTCATAGCGAAAAACGATTATTATTATGATTGCTAATTTTTACTTAACTTTCAATTATTCAATATTTTAACAAATTTCATTCACCAAGTTGGCGCATTTTCATTCGGCAAGTTGGCCGAGTTTTGTTCGGCAAGTTGGCCGAAATCGAATTATGGTTTCAAACTTCCAATTGGCACAATATAAACGCCATCATTGCACTGAAAAGCATATTGCCCGATTCCCGTCAACACCATTTTGAATGAAGGTTCCGGCATCTTGTCCGTGTCAATTTTTTCAGCCAAAGCATTCAGCGTTTTTACACCCTCGCCAATGAGTTTATCACCACCTAACTTAATCTCTATCAATCCATAATGTCCGTTACGCAAGTGAATCACGGCATCACATTCAAGCCCGTTTTTATCGCGGTAATGGAAAAGTTCTCCATCAAGCGCATCAGCAAAAACACGCAAGTCACGCACGGCAAGCGTCTCAAATAAAAGCCCAAAAGTATTCAAATCCTTCATCAAATCGTCCGGGCCTAAACCTAAAGCGGCGGCAGCGACTGATGGATCGACAAAATATCGCGTATCAGAAGTGCGAATTGCTGTTTTTGATCGCAAATTAGGATTCCAGGCAGGCATATCTTCCACGACAAATATTTTCCGCAAGGCGTTCAGGTAAGAAGCAATCGTATCTTCACTCATCGACTGGTTTTCATTTTCCTCCAAGTCCTTGCAAATCGTACTTATCGGCACTTGTGCCCCTTGATGACGCGCATAACTACGCATCAATCGCTTGGCAAACGAAGCATCGCGCGACACGCCGTCGACACGAGAAATATCGCTGTTTGCGACCGCATCAATATAGTTATATGCCTGACGCAGAGCTGATTTATGTTGAAGTCGAAGCGTTCCTGGCCAACCGCCACGGCAAACCAAAAACGCCAAATCCTGCAAGGTCAGTTGATTAGCAAGGGCCGTTTCCGCCTTACCATCAAACAAAGCACGCAAGCTCATGCTTCCATTCGACTCACCCGACTCGAACAAGCTCATCGGGCGCATCGTCAACCAAGCAAAACGACCCGTGCCTGAATGGAAAATCGTAGAAGTATTGGCTGGAACCGCCGAACCTGTAAAAATGAATTGCCCCGTCTCATTACGACGATCAATCACGAAACGTGCTGCATCCCAGAGTTTTGTGGCAATTTGCCATTCGTCAATCAGGCGCGGTGTTGCACCTTCAAGCAAAGCCTTCACATTGGAATCCGCCAAAAGCAAATTGTTTTCCTTGGTTTCAGGATCATCCATATAAAGGACGCTTTTTGCCGCTTGAGCCGCCGTAGTCGTTTTGCCGCACCACTTCGGGCCTTGCACCAAAACCGCCCCTGTAGTATCTAATTGTTCCGCCAATATTTGGTCAGCAATTCGTCTCTTATATTCAGCCATTTTTTACCAATATTTTTCGGCTGCAAATATACAACTTATCTTGCAATAAACTAATATTTTACAAAATTTCATTCGGCAAGTTGGCCGAGTTTCATTCACCAAGTTGGCGCATTTTCATTCGGCAAGTTGGCCGAGTTTTGTTCGGCAAGTTGGCTGTAATTTTAATAGTTATAACCTTTCTTCACCACCATCTTTTCCGTAGCGTGATGGCCGAGATAAACCACGCCCAAATTACCGTCCAAAGCAATGGCATCGCCAGCTTTCAAGGCCACGCCGTTCAGTTCGGCGCAATGATGATCGTCATCGACATTCAAGGCGGCACAACTCACCACGCAAATCTTGCCCAAACGGACCGCTGTGACAGCCGCATGTGATGTGGCGCCACCACGAGCCGTCAGCAGGCCGTCGCAGTCGAAGACCATGCCGATGTCGTCGGGAACGGTATCGGGGCGAACCAAAATCACCTTGTCATCGGGTTGATTGGTGCGTATTGCTGCGATATCTTCTTCATTAAAGGCCACCAAGCCGTTCAATGCGCCACCGCCAATGCCTATGCCCTCACCGATTCGTTGCATCGAATCTGGGCTTTCAACGAAAGCTTCCATTTCGTCTTCCCGACGCAAATCCTGGTCACGGATTTGAAGGATACGGAAATCTTCCGGCTTTTCCGACTCAAAGGTAAACTCCATTTCCTGAGCACTATAGCCCATGTTTTCAGTCAGTTGCTTGGCAATATCGTAAATCTTCTTATAAATTTCCGGCAAAAGCGTCTGCATGGAATAGCCTTCGCGGTTGTCAGCCTTGCGCTGTGTCTCGCCTATTGGCAAAGGCTTGACAAGACCACCGACAATATCTTCGCCTTGACTTCTCAAAGTGAAATCGCCATACAAATGCACGCCAGGGCGCTCACGGTGAGGATTTTGCGTAAACACAACACCCGTTCCCGACGTATCACTCAAATTGCCGAAAATCATCTGCTGAACTATGGCGGCAGTACCCCAATCTTCGGCAATGCTCATGTGACTGCGATAAGCCAAAGCTCGGCTCGAATTCCACGAATCGAAAACGCGATTGATGCAAGCAACAAGTTGTTTGTACAAATCCTGCTCCATGATAACGCCGTGTTCTTCCAAAATCCGCTTGTAGGAATAAGCCAGTTCACGCATCACAGCGGCCTCAAAATCAACCTTTTGCTTTACATTATATTTCTGCTTGAACTTATTGATTTCTTCATCAAACACATCACGTTCGATGCCTTTGGCCATGCCCCAGCTTTGCAAGAGACGACGGTATGAATCCCAAATCGACCAAGCGCGCGTTTCGTCCTGCGCAATGGCTTCAACCAATTCATCGTTCAGACCGACATTCAAAATCGTATCCATTGCACCCGGCATGGAAATAGCCGTTCCCGAGCGCACCGAAAGCAATAACGGATGTTCCGCATTGCCATATTGCGTTCCTGTAATATTTTCCAATTCAGTCAGATAAGAACGAATCATGGCATGAATTTCCGTGCGCAATTCCGAAATCGTATTGATGGTTTCGTTACGGCGGAAGACCTCGGTGGTAATGACAAAACCAGGCGGCACAGGCAAACCGGCAAGATAAAGATTCTTCAAATGATAAGCCTTACTGCCCATGAAAACCTGACTGTCCATCTTGGGTTTTTCCTCCCAGAACGGACTAATCAGCATCTCCGAATTATAAGTCATAATGTCGTTGATCAGTTTTGGGTCGAGAGCGGCTTTCATGCCACGCAACGACTTGAGGATGCGTGCGATAAAGTTATCCAAAGGCTGCATTAGGAAGGCATCCGAGAGCAAATCGCGGTGAAATTCCTCCGACTTGCGCGAAATCAAGGTCTGCGTTTCCTTTTCATTCAGATTTCCTTCAGAATCAAACACTTGCGGAATGACTATCTTCAGCGGATATTCATACGATTTCAGGAAATGCTTGATGATGATGCGCTGCACATCTTCGGCAATGAATTGGAAAATGTTGATATATTGGTCGAAAGAGAAACTCCTGGAAGTCAAGCTGTAACGAAGCATTTCCAATTTTGAGTTGAAGCTCTGATTTGTGATGCCATCCAGTTCCAAGCCATCGCGGAAATATTCCAGAATCTTGCAAATCTGTTGCAAAGTCCGCTCGGAGATATACTCCAGATTGATGCTCGAAACGACACGCTCCATCAATTGAGTTGCCACACGTTCCAATCTGAATGTCAAGCCCATAGCCTCGAATTTGTTTTCACGGTAGGTGCCATACATCGAAGGAATGCCAATGGCAATGTGGCGCTTATGGTAAATGTTTTCCCAACCTTCGCTTTCCTCCGGATTGAAAATGATGGTTTTCAGTTTGTCCATGAAAGCGTAAAGCAGTTTCACGGTCTTATCCAAATCCTTTTCGGCAAACGATTTTTCCAGCTCATCCACCTCATTATCAGGGATAAAGGAATAAGTACGCATGGAATTGAAAATGTTGACCGACTCAAAGGAATATTTCTCGCGCAGGCGGGCATAAAGGTCGCGGATGTTCATCAGGCGAGTGCGTTCACGATCGGTTATATCAGTTTCTAAATCAAGTCTTTGCGCGGCTGAATTGATAAGATGCTCGAAATCGTCACGCGAAAGCAAAAGCAAACTTTCGGTATTCATGCACGAAATTTCGCCCATGGTCTGCACCAGCAAATGAACGTAAGTGAACCAAGTGCTGCCCTTATCGATGCTTTCAAAGACATTTTTCGGCAAAATCGGTTTCAATGCTTCCAAATTGCCATCGTTCCAGAAATTGAACACACTGAATGTCAAACCGATAAGCGTATTGTTACTTTCGGTGTGAACCTGTTTGCGCAAGAAATGCACCAGCTTGTCCTGTCGTCCGCTGATTTCGTCCATATTCGTGGTGACATTGCGGATTTCGCCCTCGGCACCGATTTCATTGAAATAAACCGGAAAAATACGCGAAAGCTGCTTCACCTTTTTATAATAAGGGCGAATGTTGGAATTCAATATTTTCGTGATTTCACGTTGGAACAAATCTGTGTCACTTAGGAAAATGCCTCCCAATTTCAGGTTGACAATCAAGGCGGAAAGCAGTTTTTCCATCAGCGACTGCGAATACTCAATCAATTCCAACCAGACGCGGATATTCTTGATATGGTTCTCATCCACAGAGAGTTGCCAGTCTTCGCCGACAAACACCTTTCCCGGACTGACAAAGCCAAAGGCAATCAGTTTTTTCTCAAAATAATTGACGAGTTCCTTTTGCTCGGTCTTATCGACATCAATGATTTTCTTGCCCAAAGTCAACTGGAAATCGAGCACCGCCGACATATATTCCTTGCGCAGCTCATCGGCAAGGTCAAAAATCGTGTCGATGAAAGGCATCAATTCGTCTTCCGAAAGTTCATCGACGGCATCGCGCAACATCCTGTCCATGTTCCAAATCAAGCGTTCGCGCGAATTGGCCATGCCAGGCAAATGCAACAGATAAAACACAAACTGGAACTTCGTAATGAAATGAGGCAGAACACTTTCCGAATCCGTGAAACGCGATGCAATCTGGTCGAAAGTCGGCAAATCCTCCAAATCCTTCCAAGTTTCAGCCTTTGCCAAAGCAAGATTTAGACCATCGAAATAAGGCTTGCCGATTTCATTTTTCAAGTTGACGACTTCGTCTTCTTTCAGAAAATCCTTGTCGGCAATCCAATTTTCAACTGCCGATGTTTCCTGCCAAAAACGATAGTTTTCCTGCATGACACGGTGCGCAAAATCAAATGCATCCTGATGAAAATCAACCGTTTCAAATGCTCTTTCCAAATAACGGATTACATATTTCGAAGCCAAAATGAGGCAATCCTTGTTGTCGTCGAAAACTTCGTTCAAAATGCGGAAAACAGATGAGACCAACTCAGCATGTTTCGGCGACTTTGCAATGACGACATCCGTAAATTCCAACAAGGTATTGATTACATTCAGCCGCAACTTTTTCTCAACTTCAGGTTTTAAAAGACTGTGCATCATTTCAATAGGAATCAGCAATGCGTCAGTTTTGATGTCATCTCTTGTATAGAACCAGAAATCGTCAATCAGAATTTTACGCAATTCTTCAGTGACGAAAGTATGGTTCGACATGGGGTGATGAAACTCCGTAATGCAGTCGTTTGCCCTTTTATTGATGCCGAAATATTTCTTCGACAAGTCGATAAACTCCTGATGTTCAGCAGGGATAAAAATGTCTTTATATCGGGTTTGAGCCAAATTGGCTTCCAAAGCCTGTGATTTGAAAGAATTATCCATAGTATTTAAATAAGTTTTGCAAAAATAGGAAAAGATAAGCGAATGGCGTTTTTTTAGCAATAAGGTTTTCGGGAAATCTTCGATTACAGCAGCCCAACCATATAAACAGGAATCCTAAGCGTTTCTCCGTCTTGACGTAAATCTTTCGTATAAACCAAATAGCGGTCACGGATTCTGTGCGAAAATTTTTCGCAAAAGGCATCCAATGAGGCATGAGTATTATAACCAGCTGATTTAACTTCAATCGGGCACAATTTATTGCTTCTTGAAAGGAGAAAGTCGATTTCATAGCGATGCCGGCTTTCGTTAAGGAACGTATAATAGAAAAGCTTATTATCGGCAGCAGCTAACATTTGCGCGACGACATTTTCATAAACATAGCCTAAATTGGCTTCTAAGGAATCACTTAACAGTTTCTGATAAATGACATTTTCAGTAAACGCTTTATCCCAAAAAGCTAATGTGACAAACAATCCCGTATCATTAAGATAAATCTTATAAGCTGATTTATTGGCAGATAGCTCCATGCCCACATTCGGGTCGTCAACATGATAGGCGACATTTACCGTTTTGCTTTCCTGCATCAAATTAATGAGTTCAAAAGTACTTTCTGGCCTGATATTTTCCACGACCGTAGTCACCTGAAACCGCGATGAATTCTTATGCAATTCTGAAGGTGCTGCCATAAAAATAGCCTGGGCTTTATCAGAAGGGTCAAGTTTATGAAAATCTTTCTGATAAAGGCGAATGATACTACGTTTCACACGGTCGACTTGACTCAAATCAAGTGTGTCAAGGTATTTGTTGACAGCTTGGGGCATTCCTCCAACAAGCATATACAACCTGAAATCACGCATCAATTTACGATTGACCGCATCACCAAAACCTCGCCTTTTCATCAAGGCTTCACGCAACAAGCCGATGCTTTCCGTGTCACCCATAGCCCAACGAAACTCCTCATAATCCATGGGATACATACTTATGGATTCTTCTTCGCTAGGGATAAGTATGTTTTCAACATTTTTCTGGATGCTAATCAGCGAACCAGTTTCAATATAATCATAACGTCCATCTGCGACCAAACGCTTGATGGCTTGACGCGCCAAAGGCTGTAACTGAACCTCATCAAAAACTATGACGGAATCTCTTTCGTACAAAGGCTTTCCTTCCAAGGCTTTAAGTCTTGTGAAAAAATAGTCAAGATTCGACATGTCGTTGAATAGGCTGAACTCTTCTTCCGAAGCATACGAAAAATCAATCATAATGAATGATTTATATTCGTTTTCAGCAAATTGTCTAACGACTGTCGACTTCCCTATTCGGCGTGCGCCTTCAATCAAAAGTGCAGTTTCTCCGTTTTCTTCCTGCTTCCAATGGAGCATTTTTTCATATATTTTTCTCTTAAAAACACGCTCTGTCATATACAAAACTTTTATTTTTTGCAAAAGTACTAAATATTAGTTACATACAACTTTATTTTTTTAAAAATTACATCTCTGCGCAATTTTCAAACCTATATTTTTGCACCTCCGCGCAATTTTCAAACCCATATTTTTGCACCTCCGCGCAATTTTTAGAAGCCCAAATTTCAATAATCAACAGCCACAAACATCACCCATGAAATGATTTTGAAATCAAAAGCATAATTCCCTGACAAAAAATATGTACTTTTGCAGTTTCTTTTGAACAAAAAGAAAAACAACACGTTATTGACACTAACACAAATACATAACACTCATGGAAAAAATTAAAGTAGCTATCAACGGATTCGGCCGCATCGGCAGAAATGTTTTCAGAATCGCTCTGGAACGTCCGAACATGGAAATCGTCGGCATCAACGACCTGACCGAAAACAAGGTTTTGGCTCATTTGCTGAAATACGACTCGACGCAAGGCAAATTCCCTGGCACAGTGGATTATGACGAAACAGGCCTCATCGTGAACGGCGTTCACGTTTCAGTCACGGCTGAACGTTCACCGCTGAACATAAAATGGAGCAAGACTCCTGATGTTGTGGTCGAATCGACAGGTATTTTCCGCGCCAAGGAAAGCAGCAAGGGCGGTTACGGCGACCACCTGAAAAACGGTGCCAAGAAAGTCATCATTTCCGCTCCCGCTAAGGATGACATCGACGCTACCATTGTTTGCGGCGTAAACGACAACGAACTCCGCGACGACGTTCAGTGCGTCAGCAACGCATCATGCACCACCAACTGCCTGGCTCCTGTCGCCAAGGTCTTGAACGACCGTTTCGGCATCGAGCAAGGCTACATGACCACCATCCACAGCTACACCAACGACCAAGTCATCCTCGATGGTCCTCACAGCGACCTTCGCCGCGCCCGTAGCGCCGCCATGTCGCAAATTCCTACCACAACTGGCGCTGCCAAGGCTGTCGGCCTCGTCATTCCTGAACTGAACGGCAAACTCGACGGCATCGCTGTCCGCGTTCCTACGCCAACCGGTTCATTGGTCGACCTCGTCTGCACACTGAAGACTGAAGCCACCAAGGAAGAAATCAACGCTGCCATGAAGGAAGCCGCCGAAGGCCCAATGAAAGGCATCCTCGAATACACAGAAGACGAAATCGTCAGCTGCGACGTCATCCACAACCCACATTCATCCATTTTCGATGCCAAGAGCACTATGGTGAAGGGCAAGATGATTAAAATCATGTCGTGGTACGATAACGAATGGGGTTATTCAAACCGCGTCGTCGACCTGATTGACAGAATGAAATTCTAAACGATTTTCATTACGCAAAAATTTGAGGCTGACCGTAATACGGTCAGCCTTTTTTGTATAAAATTGTTTCGGAAAAAGTTTGCGGAAAAAATCCGTGTTTACTTAAAATGCTCAAATACCAATTTGGCTTTAGCTGGCCCAATCACTTCTGCAAGTCTTTCCTCGCTTGCTTCCTTGATGTTGGCCACTGATTTCAATTCAAGCAGCAGTTTTTCAGCCGTCGCTTTTCCAATGCCTTTGATGTCGGCTAGTTCGGAGTGCATAAAACCTTTCTCGAATTTCTTGCGGTGATGCGTAATGGCGAAACGGTGAACCTCGTCCTGAATGTAAGTCAGCAAGCGGAACAGCTCCGAATTGAGTTTCACGCCAACAACTTTCGGCGGAAAACCATATAGCATTTCGTTGGTGCGGTGGCGGTCGTCCTTCACCAAACCGGCAATCGGGATTTTCACATGCAGTTCATCTTCAATCACTTGGCGCACCACTTCCATCTGGCCTTTGCCGCCATCAGTGATGATTAGATTCGGCAGCGGCTGTCCTTCGGCAATAAGGCGCGAATAGCGGCGACGCACCACTTCCTTCATCGAAGCATAATCGTCGGGACCGACAACCGTCTTAATGTCGAAATGACGGTAAGCGCTCTTATTCGGCTTGCCATTGACAAACTGCACCATAGCCGCCACAGGATAATCGCCTTGGAAATTGGAGTTATCGAAACACTCAATCACTTCGGGCAAAGCGGGCAGATGCAGTTCCTCTTTCAACTGGTTCAGCACCCGTTTCTGATGCCGTTCAGGATCGACGAGCGAGCGCTGACGCTCAAGGTCAATCTTATATTGCGCGGCATTGCGGCGCGAAAGTTCCAAAAGCTGCTTCTTGTCGCCGCGTTGCGGAATGGTAAACTCAACATTATCAATGGCAAAATCGAGTTTCATCGGAACAATGATTTCAGTGGCATGATTGACCATTTGCTGCCGCAATTCCGTTATGGCAAGCAGCAACAATTCCTCGGCACTTTCCTCCAAACGCCGTTTCATCTCAAATGAATGCGATTGGATGACAGCACCATCGACCACTTTCATGTAATTCACATAAAACGACTCGTTGTCATCAATGTAGGAGAAAACCTCAACATTATGAATCGTCGTGCTGACCACCGTTGAACGGCTGCGGTAGTTCTCCAACAAATCGTATTTTTCCTTGATTACCTGCGCTTTTTCAAACTCCATACGTGAAGCGCAATCCATCATCTG
>JAGHSL010000191.1 GCA_018065885.1 Candidatus Limimorpha equi | reverse complement strand
CCAACGACATTTTGTTGTCGATGGTCAGCACCATGTCGTAATCATCAATGGCCGCCTGATACCTGTTCAAATGCAGATAAGTAATGCCACGCGCAAAGAAAAGGTCGGCATCGAAAGGGTCAAGGTCAATGGCGCGTCGAAAATCCGTCAAAGCCTCGTCGAGATTGCCCAGACGGTCGTTGCAAACGGCGCGATACTGCAAAGCACGCACATACATCGGGTGGATTTCCAGGGTTTTATCAAAATCGGTGATGGCACCCGTAAAATCCTCCAAACTGAATTTGGCCAAGCCACGCAAAAAATAGCCCTCGAAGTTTTCAGGCTTTGCCGCAATCGCCACATTCAGTCCGCTGATGCCTTCCTTGAAACGGCCTTCGGTCAAGTCGAGCCTCGCCTGCTGAATGAAATGTGCATAGTTGATTTGTGCCTGTGCGACATTGAAAATCAGCGAAATAAAAATCAATATGAGGAATCGTGCGGCTTTCAATTATTGCTTCAGTTTTTCGTTGTTGATATGCCGTTCCTTGTCGCGTGAGGTTTTCTTTTCCATGTTTTTGGCGAAGGCTTCGGTCAGATCGACGCCGGTTTGATTGGCGAGACACATCAAAACCCAAAGGATGTCGGCCATTTCGTCGGCCAGATTATGGTTTTTGTCCGATTCCTTGAACGACTGTTCGCCGTAGGTCCGGGCAATAATGCGTGCCAATTCTCCGACTTCTTCGGTCAGCAAAACCATGTTAGTCAGTTCGTTGAAATATCTCACGCCGTAAGTCTTAATCCATTCGTCGACGGCGGTTTGCGCTTCCTTGATTGTCATGATGTTGAGTTGTTTGCTGTTTGATCGTTAATTTGTTGACTTTTTTGACATTTAGACTAATAGGACTTTTGAACAATATTAGATTTTGAATTTGCCTAAACACCAGGACACCAAGATAATAATCCAACCCGAAACACATTTTTGTCCTGATTTGTGCGCAAAATTACATTTTTCCGAACGAAATAATGTCAGAAATGGGAAAAACAAGGCAAAACACCAACAATCTTTCCTATCTTTGCATTTTATTTCAAAAAATGAGACGCATCGGATTTTTCATATTGTTACTTTGCCTTATGGCTCAAGTGTCTTTTGCTCAGGAAGAAACAGATGAGAAAAAAAAGACGCAGGTGTTCATAGAGCATTACGATAAAATTAGCTATAATCGCAATATCGGTGATTTCCAGCGGCTTATCGGAAATGTGAAAATCAGGCATGATTCGGCGTATTTCTTTTGCGACAGTGCCTATTTCTATGAAAAAACCAATAGCTTTGACGCTTATCAAAATGTGCATATCATTGTAAATGACAGTGTTGAGATTTTCAGCGATTCGCTGATCTACGACGGCAATGCGCGTTTTGCGGAGTTTTTCAACAACGTGCGGCTTATGGACGATTCCACCTTGCTTCGCACGGAATATCTGACCTACAGCCGCGACGAACATCTCGCCTGTTATCCCGATAGTGCCTGCACCACGCGCGGCGACAAGACCCTCATCAGTTGTATCGGCAATTACCGTGACGACCTCAAGGAATTGTCATTCTTTGAAAATGTGGAAGTTACGAGTCCGAAATACCAAATGTACACTGACACCTTGTATTATAACACGGAAATCGAAAAAATGTGGTTCTACGGCCCGACAACTCTCATCAATGAGGAAAACACGATGGAAGGCGAACATGGTTATTATCTTGTAAATGAAGATATTGCATTTTTCGACAAGAAACCGTTAGCCTACAACAAGACGCAAAGGCTGAAAGCGAAAAACATCTATTACGACCGTTCCACGGGTTTTGCGAAGGCAATTGATAATGTCGATATGATTGACACGACTTACAAGATGATTTTCCGTGGCGATTATGTGGAAGTGTGGGAGAAAAAGGGCTTTTCTTTTGCCACCGATAGTGCTTATTTCATTAATTACGACGGCGGCGATTCGCTATATCTTCATGCAGACACTATGTTTTTCCATTTCAAGACCGATTTGAGCGACATGGAAAAGATGACAGCTCGGCGCAATGTGCGTTTCTATCGCTCTGATTTGCAGGGTAAATGCGATACTCTGACTTATTATGCCTCCGATTCGATAATCTGCATGAGAGGCACTCCGATAATGTGGGCTGAAAACAGCCAAATGACGGGAAAATACATCGACATAAAAATTGCCAACCAAACAATCGACAGCATTTTGCAAAGAACTAACGCTTTCATCATCAATCAGGATACGGTCGAAGGCTTCAACCAGATTAAGGGGATGGACATCATTTCGAAATTTATCGATGGCAACATTCACCATGTCAATGTGATAGGCGGAAACGCCGAAACAATTTACTGGCTTCGTGACGACGACACTTCGCTCATTGGAATTGATGTCTCAAAATCCGACAATATGGTTATCGAGATGAAAGACAATCAGATTTCCTGCATCAAATCATTCAAGGGCATCAGCGAAACCGTGTATCCCGAAAACGAATTGCCGGAAAGCAGCCGTCTTTTGCAAGGCTTCAAATGGAACATTGATGTGAAACCGAAAAACAAGGCTGATATTTTCAGAAATACTGATGCCGTGATGCCAAGAGCTGAAACGCATCAGAACGAGACGGGAAACGCTACCGAATCTGCCGAGGAAGAGGCTCCAAAACCAAAACACAGAATAAAAGGAAGTTAATAACAAATTAAAAATAAGGAGATTAAATTATGTCAATCAAATACGATGGCCCAGTCGTGCTTATCATTATGGATGGCGTGGGCATCAATGAAATTGAAGCAGGCAACGCAGTGCGTCAGGCCAAGAAGCCTGTACTCGACGGTTGCATGGCAAACTATCCTTGGCAGAAACTGAAAGCCCACGGCACCGCAGTCGGTCTTCCATCTGATGGCGACATGGGCAACTCCGAAGTGGGTCACAATGCCATCGGAGCTGGTCAGATTTATTCGCAGGGTGCAAAACTTGTGTCGGAATCGCTTGATTCGAAGGCAATGTACGAAAACAAGGTCTGGAAATCGCTTGCTGCCGATGCTCTCAAAGGCGGCACCATGCATTTCCTTGGTCTGCTGAGCGATGGCAACGTCCATTCACACATCAATCACCTCATACAAATGCTCGATGAAGCCCATGCCGAAGGCATTAAGAAAGTGAGAGTTCATGCATTGTTGGATGGCCGCGATGTAGGCGAGACCTCAGCCCTCATCTATGTCGAACAGCTTGAAGCCAAACTCGCCGAACTTTCAGGCAACGGCTTCGATTACCGCATCGCTTCAGGCGGCGGCCGCATGAAAATCACCATGGACCGTTACGGAGCCAATTGGGACATGGTGGCGCAAGGTTGGAAAACCCATGTTCTTGGCGAAGGCCGTCAGTTTGCCACTTGTAAGGAAGCCATAGAAACTTACAGAAACGAAATCCCAGGCGTCATCGACCAAGACCTGCCAGCTTTCATCATTGCTGAAAACGGTAAACCTATAGGCACCATCGAAGACGGCGACAGCGTCATCCTTTATAACTTCCGCGGCGACCGCGCCCAGGAAATCACGCGCGCCTTTGAAGGCGGCCCGGATTTCGACAAGTTTGACAGAGTGAGAGTTCCAAATGTCAACTACGCTGGTATGCTCGAATACGACGGCGACCTGCACATCCCGCATCAGTTCCTTGTGGCGCCACCTGTCATCAAGAACACTTTGGGCGAGTTTCTCGCCAACAAGGGCATCAAGCAATTGGCCATTTCCGAGACCCAGAAATACGGTCATGTCACTTATTTCTTCAACGGCAACCGCTCTTCAAAATTCGACGATGCCACTGAAGAATACATTGAAATTCCATCCGATGTCGTTCCATTCGAGCAGCGTCCTTGGATGAAATCCGCTGAAATCACCGATGTCCTTGTTGAAAAGATTCTGAAAAACGAACAGCCTTTCATGCGCGTCAATTTCCCGAACGGCGACATGGTGGGACACACGGGCAGCCTCGAAAGCACCATCATCGGTGTTGAGTCAGTCGACATTGCGCTGAAACGCATTCTCCCAGCCATCGACGCAGTTGGCGGCATGGCCATCATCACTGCCGACCATGGCAACGCTGAAGAAATGTACGAAATGGGCAAGGACGGCGCTCCGAAGACCGATAAGAATGGCAAAATCAAAGCCAAGACCAGCCACACGCTCAACAAGGTGCCTTGCATTTTCTACGACAACACCGAAAACAAGGACAAATACCAAGTGGTTGATGCCGACGATTACGGCTTGGCTAACATCGCTTCAACCATCGCACTGCTTTTGGGCGAAACGCCAAAAGAATGCTGGGAAAGACCTATGATTGAGGTGAAATAAAACAGTTTCCTCTTTACACAAAAAAGTCCCAAGGCCGTGGCCTTGGGACTTTTTTGTTTTTAGGATTTGAGACGCACATCCATGCGTCTTTACGTTCCAATAATTAACGCTAGAACACATAATTAAACCCGATAAATGCCTTCAGCTTATCGCCGTCGCGTTCATCGAAAGCGCGGCCAAAGTCGGCTGAAACGACAAGATTGCGGTTCATGATGAGTTTCAAGCCGCAGCCTGCACTGGTATGGATGCCCTCGCTTTTACCGCTGTATAGCGTCGGGTCTTCGGAATTTTTCAATTCGTTTTCGCGGAATTTCTGTGTCACCATGCCGGCATCGAAGAACGGATTCAGGGCGACTTGCCAGTTCTGGTTGATGAACTGGAAGCTGGCAAAACGCCAACGCAATTCGACATTGGCGAAGGTAAAACCGTTACCGATGACCCCATTGCGGTTCACGCCACGCATTGTGACGCTGCCTCCCAAACCTTCGGTATACATCTTTTGGAAAAACATGGTATTCATGTTATTAATCATATACCAAGGAACGCTGCCAGCCAGCAGGTTCTGCGTACCGAGACGATAAGAGAAAGTGAGCTTTTCCTTATATAAAGGTATGTAGTGTCTCCACAAGAAAGTGAACGACAAATTATCGTAGCCTCTATTGTCGATAACGTCAAGGGCACCCGTGAATGTGGCTTCGGCATAGATGCCTCGTGTCGGGTCGCTGCGGAGGTCGCGGCTATCGTACAACAAACCTAATCTGATTTGGGTTGTATTACCTCCGCTGGCTTCATCACTGGTTATGAGTCCTGCTTGTTTATATCTTTCAAACATAGTGACTTGACCTGCATAATCCGACATGTTTCCTGTGGTATCAAGGTTTGAGCAATAAGTGTTGTAATAAGCCAGTCCCGCTGTCCAGTTAAGGTCTTTCACATCGAAAAACGGACGCTGCATACTGCCCACAAAACGGAACTGATTGCGGTTAATGAAATTGTAACCGGATTTTTCCCATTCCAAAGGATCTATACTATTCGATTCAAAGCCGTTAAAACCAAAGAATTCGTATTTCTTGGCATAAAAATATGTAATGTCGAAAAACAGTTTGGTTTTTTCAAAAACATAAGGCATGTCGCTGTAGAAACGGAAAACGCCCGAACCTTTGGTGTAGCGCGAAGCCTCGAAATTGAACTTGTACTTGTAATTCGGATAAAGGGTGCCGTCACCATAATTGAAAATGTCGCAACAAAGGCCGTATTGGAAGCCTAAATCGGCATCGAAACCGACAACAGGCAGCGGACCGAAATTCCAGCCTTTCTTGATGATTTCGCCTTTTTCGTTGTAAGTCTTTTCTTTTTTCTGAGAGAAACCATTGATTGCCAATAATATGGCTAAAATCACAAATAAAACTTTCTTCATTTTTAATAAGTTTGAGACAACAAAAGTAAAAACTTTTACTAATTCATGCAAATCGTATTTTAAAAATGACATTTTTTCTGCTGAAAAGATTGCTACCTTTGCAAACCAAACGAAGATTGTATGGGTTTTGTTGAAATATTGCTTATTGGCATTGGCCTTTCGATGGACGCTTTTTCGGTTTCAATCTGCAAAGGATTGACAACCAAAAGGTTCTCATTGAAAATGGCCATGATTTGTGGTTTGTGGTTTGGCGGTTTCCAAGCCTTGATGCCGCTTGTCGGCTACTTTTTGGGCGTTCAGTTCGAGAGTCTCATTGCTTCTTTCGACCATTGGATTGCCTTTGGCCTTTTGGCTTTAATCGGCATAAACATGATTCGTGAGGCGGTTTCAAAAAAGGAGGAAGAAAAAGACAATGGTGCTTTAGATGTCAAGACCATGTTTCTTTTGGCCGTTGCCACCAGCATCGATGCGTTGGCCGTCGGCGTTTCGTTTGCCGCCTTGAATGAAAACATTTGGCGTGCCATCGTGATTATTGGCCTTACCACTTTCATTTTTTCCTCTTTTGGCGTGAAAATCGGTAATGTTTTCGGCTCAAAATACGAAAAGAAAGCTGCCATGGCGGGCGGTATCATTCTGATAATCATCGGTGTAAAAATACTACTTGAACATCTTGGCATCATTGCATGATAAAGGATTAAGAAAAAAGTTTGAGGTATCAAAAAAAATAGTACTTTTGCAGCGCAAAATGTTTCGGGATGTAGCGCAGCCCGGTAGCGCGCTTCGTTCGGGACGAAGAGGCCGCAAGTTCGAATCTTGTCATCCCGACACAAAAAAATCAGCCGACAGTTGTCGGCTGATTTTTTGTTTGTATGTTGCTGGTTATCATTCGCCTTGGCCAAGCAAAACCTGTGGTCCCATGTTGTAGTAAATGTCAACGGGAACGCCAGCTTCGTTGACGCGGTCGAGGTCGGCTTGCAGTTCGCCTTTGATGACGCTGTCTTCATCAATCCATGCTTTCACGCCTGCGTAATCGCCATTGCCCTGGTGAACGAGAATGTCGCCAGCCAGTTTTTCAACGGCAAGTTTCATAGCATCGAAATTGATGGCATAAAGACCTTCTTCGTTACGGGTGAAAGCGCCTTCTCTCTGGAAATAATTGAAAGTAAGCATATTGGCCTTGCCATGTGCGCTTGAAGCGCCGAAACGGACTGAACGGAAAATGCCGGCCATGAAGGTAGCGTAATTGTCTTCCAATTCGGTGTTGGTGTATTCGCCCATTTCCGAAAGTTTGGTGATGAGGTAAAGGCCGAGAACATCAGCCTTGGCTTCCTCGATAGCTGAATACTGTTCCTTCAGGGCAGCACGCACGGTGCCTTTGCCGTCCAAAGTGTTCTTGATGCCCATGCCGTGAGCAGTTTCGTGGAACATCACATTGGCGAAGAAAGCATCAAACTTGATGTTTTTCATCGATTCAGGGGTCATCAGTTTTTCAGCAATCGGAACCAGAATGGCATCAAACTTGGCTTTCATGGCGTTCTTCAACTGAAGTTTGCGTGTGCCTTTTTCCAGCTGTACGCGCTCATCGTTAGGCAGGTTGATGGCAATGGTCTTGCTGTTGGCATTGCAGTCGCCGGCATAATAAACGGCATCGTAAACGGCGAGGTCAGCATCAGCGCCAGGTGTTTCTTTCTTATATTCCTCTAGCACAGGAAGATTGCGTTGCAATTCAGGCAGGAAAGCCACATAACGGGCCAATTGCTGTGTCCAGTCCTGATCCTTGATGAGGATGAAGGCTTCGTGAGCGGCCTTGGTGCCAAAGAGTGCATCGGTGTAGTTTTCGATTGGGCCGACAACCATATCAATGTTGTTGTTGCGGACGGTCATCCACTGCATGTCGCTTTCCAAATAGTCATCGGTGCGGAGAGCCGTGGCGCGAAGTTTCAGGTACCGGGCAAATTCAGGGTCGCCGGCAAGTTCCGAAGCCTGTTCGAGCAATTGGGCTGCCTTTTCGATTTTTTCAGCAAAGAATTCGTGATACCAAACGCATTTCAGATTTTTTGCTTCATCACGGACAATCATGGTGTACTGGCTGGTCTTGTTCGGGTCGTCGAAAGCTTCCCATTCTTCCATGGTCATGTCCTGTGGATAAAATTGTGCGCCAGCAGGTTTTGCACCAATGCCTTCAACGAATGAAGCTTCATTGTTGAGGCCGTCCCAAGGACCGTAATTGATTTCAGCATAGAGTTTTACGTCTGGGTCGTTGATTTGTTCCATCAAGGCGTTTTTGTCGCCCCAATTTTCCATCCAGTAGAGTTCGTCCATGATGTCGGCGGCTTCAAAAAGCAGCGGAAGCATCTGTTTTTCATTGTCGCTCAGGTGACTGATGT